>JBEAVQ010000066.1:0-13651 GCA_041160865.1 Pseudomonadota bacterium
AAGCAGCCCAGCGGCACCGCAAGACGAACAAGCCTTAGTTGGAGATGTAGCCCCCGCCCCTGCCCCGCCACCGGGGGCAGAATCTTTATTCGCGGCTGCCCAATTGGCCTTGCAGCGCGGCGATTATCTGGCCGCGGAGAGCAATCTGACTAATCTTGTAACCAAGTTTCCAACCGCGCCTGAAGGGATTGAAGGTCGCTGGCTTTTGGGTGAAGCCCGCTTTGTCCAATCAGCCTGGGGCCCTGCCGCTGAGGCCTATTTGAGCTATCTGGATGCGGCCCCTCAAGGAGGGCGTGCTTCTGAATCCTTGGTACGCTTAGCAGGGGCCTTTGGTCAGATGGGCAATGCTAAGTTGCGATGTTCAGCGCTCAACGAGTTTAAACGTCGGACGCCCAACCCTGATCCGACGCTAAAAGCGCGGGCAGACGCCGAAGTGGCGCGGTCGCCATGCCCGACCACCTAGTGGCCAATGGCACGGAAGACCCCGCGCCTAGCCCAATTGGTCAGGTTCTGCCCCAATTCTTTGCAAAGCTCGACTATTGGCAAAAAGATTTTGGCTCGCCATTGCTGATCGCCGTGTCTGGTGGTGGTGACAGTATGGCTTTGTGCCGGATGGCAAGCCATTGGGCGAAGGTTACTGGCGCGACGCTCCATGCTGCTTCGATTGATCACGGACTGCGCCCGACATCGGCTGCCGATTCCGCACAAGCCATTGCTTGGGCTCGAGCGCTTGGCCTTTCTGGAGAGGTCGTTCGGCTAGATAATCGGCCCGCACATGGTGGGCTGCAGGCTTGGGCACGACAGGCGCGCTATCAGGCCTTAGCGACTGTCGCACGACGCTTAGGTGCCAAACTGATTCTTGTTGGCCACACCTGGGACGATCAGCTCGAGACTGTTTGCTGGCGCCTGGCGCGGCAATCGGGCTTGGATGGTTTAGCTGGCATGGCAGAAGTTGCGATCAACCCATTTGCCAAGATTGAGGCCCCAAATCTGCTGGGACGACCCCTTTTGGGGCTAAAGCGAGCCGATTTACGCGCGTGGCTGATACAAGAAGGTCAAAGTTGGCTCGAAGATGAAAGCAATCAGAATCTAGATTTCGCCCGTATTCGGACGCGTAAGTTGGTGCAGGAAATGGCCACGCAAGGGGTGAACCTTGAGCGCATTGTCCGACTTGCGACCAATGCTGATGTGCTAAGATCGGTGCAAGAACGAGCCACCTTGGACCTATTGAAGCGGTGTAGACTGACCCCGATCGAAGCAGGCTGGCAGCTAGATGCGGCCTTGTTCACGGAAGCAGAACCAGTCGTAAAAGAGCGGGCCTTGGGCTGGTTAATCTATAGCCTCACCCAGACCGACCGACCGCCAGCGGCCGAAAAATTGGGCCGATTGGTTGAAGGTCTGTTAGCGAACCCAGCTCAGCGTAGAACCCTCGGCGGGGTATGGGTTTCCCGAAAGGGTGACGGGCTTTTCTTTAAGCTTGCCCCGGTTCGAAGTGGACAAGTGGCCGTCCAAAGCCCGACACCTCAGAGTCAGTACGCACGACTTTTCGGCATTTCACGTCAACCACACGAATTTGTAACCCAGTAAAATCGAATTCGAGCAGAAGATGGGCTTACATGATTGGATTGAACGACTATGTTAGTCTTACTCGCCCCAAAACAATGCGGCAGGGTAATTAATCACTTCTCATAAAGGGTCGTGATTTCAGAAAGAGATAACGATGAAGCTGCGCGATCTTGCAATCTGGGGATTTTTGGCTTTGGCACTGGTGACAGTGTTCACCTTAATGAACCGTCCGTCCCCATCGGCCTCGATGACAACGATGCCTTATTCGACCCTGTTGAGCGAAGTGGACAATGGGCGCGTAAAGGAAGTCACCATCATTGGTCCCCAAGCGCGTGGCCGTCTGCAGGATGACAAATCATTTGTTGCCGTGGTCCCGACGCCTGCGACTGACCTTTTAGCGCGGTTGGAAAAAGCCAATGCCGAGATTCGCATTGAAGAGGTGCCGCGGGCCAATTTCTTGACCGCGCTGATCGCGAACTTATTGCCTTTGCTGATCATGGTCGGACTTTGGTTTTTCTTGATGCGCCAGATGTCTGGCGGTGGCGGTAAAGGCGGCGCGATGGGCTTTGGCAAGTCCAAGGCGAAACTGCTGACCGAAAACAAGAACAAAGTGACCTTCGAAGACGTCGCTGGCATTGATGAAGCCCGCGAAGAATTGCAAGAAGTCGTCGACTTCTTGAAGGATCCTTCGAAGTTCCAGCGCCTTGGCGGCAAAATCCCTAAAGGTGCCCTGTTGGTCGGCCCGCCAGGTACGGGTAAGACTTTGACCGCCCGCGCGGTAGCTGGCGAAGCCAATGTGCCCTTCTTCACGATTTCCGGCTCGGACTTTGTCGAAATGTTCGTCGGCGTCGGCGCGAGCCGGGTGCGCGACATGTTTGAGCAAGCCAAGAAGAATGCACCGTGCATTATCTTCATCGACGAAATCGACGCTGTCGGTCGCCACCGTGGTGCTGGTCTCGGCGGCGGCAATGATGAGCGTGAGCAAACCTTGAACCAGCTTTTGGTCGAGATGGACGGTTTTGAAGCCAATGAAGGCATCATCATCATCGCCGCGACCAACCGTCCAGATGTTTTGGACCCTGCCTTGCTGCGTCCAGGCCGCTTTGACCGTCAAGTCACGGTTGGTCTGCCTGATATCTCGGGCCGCGAGAAAGTCTTGAAAGTTCACATGCGCAATGTGCCTTTGTCGTCAGACGTCGACGCAAAGACCATCGCCCGTGGCTGCCCCGGCTTCTCGGGTGCCGACTTGATGAACCTCGTCAATGAAGCTGCTCTGTTGGCTGCCCGTCGTGGCCGCCGTCTGGTCACCATGCAAGAGTTCGAAGACGCCAAGGACAAAATCCTTATGGGCGTTGAGCGCAAGACCATGGCGATGACGATCGAAGAAAAGAGCCTGACCGCCTATCATGAAGGTGGCCATGCCTTGGTAGCGTTGACCGTTCCCCACACTGATCCAGTCCACAAGGCCACGATCATTCCTCGTGGCCGTGCCTTGGGCATGGTGATGCAATTGCCAGAGCGGGACAAATTGTCCTTCAGCTATCGCCAAATGATGAGCCGCTTGGCCGTCATGATGGGCGGTCGCGTCGCCGAGGAATTGATCTTCGGCAAGGATGCCATCACCTCTGGTGCTTCATCTGACATCGAACAGGCGACCCGCTTGGCCCGTGCCATGGTGACCCGTTGGGGCTTCTCAGACGAATTGGGCACTGTTGCCTACGGCGAGAACCAAGAAGAAGTGTTCTTGGGGCACTCCGTCTCGCGTACTCAGAATGTATCGGAAGCCACAGCGCAAACCATCGACAAAGAGGTTCGTCGCCTCGTCGAGTGGGGCAACTCGGAAGCGACCCGCATTTTGACCGAGCGTCGGGCTGATTTGGAAGTCTTAGCGCAAGGCTTGTTGGAATATGAAACCTTGTCGGGTGAGGAAATCAAAACCTTGCTCGATGGCGGTTCCATCAAGCGTGATGATGCGGTGACGCGGCCGCCATCAGGACCTTCGTCTGCCTTGCCAACCATTGGCAAGAAGAGCGGGGGGACGACCTCCACCGGGCCGGAACCTTCTCCGGCTTGATCTCAACAAGTCCCAACCCCTCCCAGATTTGGGAGGGGTTTTTTGTAAGACGACGCATCCAACCGCGAGAAGAACATGGCACGCGACCTTATCAAAATGACACCACAAGAAGCCATTGCAGGCCTAGCTGGCTGGCAGGAAGTTGCCGGGCGCGCAGCGATTGAGAAGACCTTCAACTTTGCAGATTTCAAGCAGGCTTTTGGCTGGATGACACGCGTGGCCTTGAAGGCAGAGCAGATGGACCATCACCCGGAATGGTTCAATGTCTATGCCAAGGTCCATGTCCTTTTAGCCACCCACGATGCCGATGGCGTGACGAATTTGGATGTCGAATTGGCCAGCTTTATGGACGCCTGTGCGGCAAACTGAAACTTACGACCTCTAATTTCAGAAAAAAAGAGTTAATTTAACTCGGTGATAACCACGCAAACCCTTTGTATCCCTTAGGAAGCTAGGCCCCTGCGGCCCTTCGCTATTGGCTTATGGGATTGTGACATGGGTGCGCGCACACGGTCAAAACGAGACACTTTGCATTGGCGCCAGCGCGTGACGCGCGACGGGCTGTTGGGTACAGGCATTCTTGGCGGCAGCATCATGAGCCTTGCGACCATAACCTTCAATGCCCAAGATCCAAGCTGGAATGTATCAGGCAGCGACAAGACCTCCAATTGGTTGGGCCAACCTGGCGCAAACTTAGCTGACTTCGTGTTGCAAATCCTTGGCATTGCAATCATTCCAGCACTTTTGGCGCTCATTGCTTTTTGTTTTCTCGCCTTGCTCCGAGGCCCTGGTGGTGTGCCACGCTTGCGCTTACGCGCTTGGCTGGCAGCGTTGGGCGTTGTGATGTTTGCCGCGGCCGTATCCGGCCTACCCCATGCGCCATCTTGGCCAATGCGGACTGGGCTTGGTGGTCTAGTTGGTGACGGCGTCTTGCATATTCTCGCCATGCCCTTCGCTGGTGCTCAAAGCGGCGAAGGCTTTGGTGCGGTGATTGCATTTGCTATCGCGACAGCTTGCGGCATTGTCGTGCTACAGCTCAAGCGGGCAGATATCGAAGCCACCATTGATTCAGCCACCTATGCGTGGGCCACAGTGCGGGTCGCTGCAGATGGCTTAATGGAGCGCTTCGGCGCGGCCAAAGCACCAGCCCGCAAGGCAGGACCCAGCGTGCGTCGGAAAGCCGAACGCCCAACCACTACGGGTGAGATTGACCCCAATGATGTGGCCTCGATTGCTGCTCGCTTTGCTCCAAGAGACGCAAAAGCGGGTGTAGCGCGCGATGTTTGGCGCGAGCCTGAAGTCCATACCACGACCTATGAAGCGCCCGGGTATCCCGCTAGCGATATCCCTATAGAGCGGCCCAAAAGCCCCAGACAATCAGAGCGCGCCGGCCGTGAGGCCCAAGGCGTCCTGCCCATGTACCCTGCAGGCGCAGACTTTGAATTGCCGCGTCTTGACCTACTGGCTAAGCCAAAGCCCCGAGTCGCCCATCATGATGAGGCTGGCCTGAAACAAAATGCCCGCCTGTTGATGACCGTGTTGAGCGACTTTGGCGTCAAGGGGGAAATCCTCAATGTACGCCCCGGCCCTGTCGTAACCCTGTATGAGCTAGAGCCCGCAGCAGGCGTAAAGTCGGCGCGCGTGATCGGTCTAGCTGATGATGTAGCTCGCTCTATGTCAGTACAAGCGTGCCGCATCGCTGTGGTGCCTGGTCGGAACGCCATCGGCATCGAATTGCCAAATGCGCGGCGTGAAACAGTCTATCTGCGCGACCTTTTGTCGACCAATGACTATGAGAGTGGTCGCCAGGAATTGCCTCTGGCGCTGGGGGAAACCATTGGCGGCGAACCATCGGTTGCTGATCTTGCCCGTATGCCCCACTTGCTAATCGCCGGGACCACCGGCTCGGGCAAGTCGGTTGGCATCAATGCGATGATCCTGTCGCTCCTCTATAAGATGACGCCGCAGCAGTGCCGCTTCATCATGATCGATCCGAAAATGCTGGAATTATCTGTCTATGACGGTATTCCCCATTTGCTCGCGCCGGTCGTGACCGACCCGAAGAAGGCCGTGGCTGCTCTGAAATGGGCAGTGCGCGAGATGGAAGACCGCTACCGGAAAATGTCGAAGATCGGCGTGCGCAATATTGGCGGCTACAACCAGCGCGCAGCTGAAGCCCAAGCCAAAGACGAGACCTTCTCGCGCACCATGCAGACGGGGTGGGACCGCGAGACCGGAAAGCCCATTTATGAAACCGAGACCTTTGAGCTCGACCACATGCCCTATATCGTCGTGGTGATCGACGAAATGGCCGATCTGATGCTGGTGGCAGGCAAGGATATTGAAGGCGCGGTGCAGCGTTTGGCGCAAATGGCGCGGGCAGCGGGCATACATTTGATCATGGCGACGCAACGACCATCGGTTGATGTCATCACCGGCACCATCAAGGCTAACTTCCCAACCCGCATCTCCTATTCAGTCACCTCCAAGATCGACAGCCGCACCATTCTGGGTGAGCAAGGTGCCGAGCAGCTCTTGGGCCAAGGCGACCTTCTGTACATGGCGCAAGGCGGAAAAATGCGCCGCCTGCATGGCCCCTTTGTCGCCGACAAGGAAGTCGAGGAAATCGTCGCGAGCCTGAAGGCGCAAGGCGCACCGGAATATTTCGACGAGATCACTGCCGATGCTGACGAAGACAATCCCTATGCCGATAGCGGCGATCTAGATGGCATGGCAGGCTCTGGCAATGATTTGTTTGATCGCGCCGTCGCCATCGTTGCGCGGGACCGCAAGGCCTCAACCTCCTATCTGCAGCGCCGCCTCTCCTTGGGTTATAACCGCGCCGCCAGCTTGATTGAGCGGATGGAACAAGAAGGCATGATCAGCCCACCTAACCATGCCGGCAAGCGCGAGATCCTGTTGCCGGATCACGGGTGAGGCTTGGGGATCTTAACTCTGTAGCCGTTACGTCTTAGGGTCGGCCGCAAAATCGCCTTATCGGAAACTTAAAACGTGCGCATGAACAAACGTCACCTTCTTCTTGCTGGACTCCTTGGCCTGATGCCGGACCTTAGTCTCGCGCAAAGCTTGTCCGGTGCCCCGCGCACAGCCGCGATTTCCTCGCTGACCCAATCGATCAATGCCATCACCCGTATTCAAGGGCGGTTCCTGCAGACCAATCCCGATGGCAGCACGGTAGTTGGGCGTTTTTGGCTGCAGCGGCCGGGCAAAGTGCGGTTTGAGTATGACATGCCCTCGCCGCTGCTTCTGATATCTGATGGCACGACGGTCAGCCTCCAGGACAGGCGCTTGCGCACGACCGACCGCTATCCCCTGCGCAAAACGCCTTTGTACTTCTTGCTTAAGGCTAATGTGAGCTTGGAAAAAGATGTGCTAGTTACTGGCGTTGAAAAGCGCGGCGGGATGACCATCATGGCGGTGCGCGACAAAGCCCGTCAGGCCGATGGTGAGTTGACGATCATCTATGACGATACCGCCAAGCAATTGCGCGAATGGGCCATTGCCGATCGTCAGGGCCGGGTAACGCGGGTTCGTTTGGTTGAGGCTGCAACAGGTTCCGCGATCAATCTGGGCCTATTTGCCGCCCCAGGTCCCACCCGCAAATACGATCCCAAGAACTAATCTCGCGGAACTGTGACAATTAAATCACATGCAACAATTAAATACTTTTAATCTTGCTTTTGTTTTTGGATGTGTCTATCCTGCCACTCATGGATGCAGCACATCTAGACTGGCGTCGTCCCCCCGCTTTCAGTCTAGGTGCAGCGCCACCATCGCCGGATTTCTCTCCGGCGCAGACCCGGCGTGCCCTGCGCTGATCGTCTGAACGCCCGGCCTTTATGGTCGGGCGTTTGACGTTTCTAGCCGTCGTTAAAACGGCTTAACTGCACCGAAGAAGGCGGTCGTCGCGATCCCGAGCCAATAGCAATAGGCAATCATCCGACCCCGCCCGATGGAGATTTCCAACTGGGTCTGAGCAGCTTGATTCGGCCCTTCGGCAAGCACGCGGAACAAAGTTGTCCATTCCCGCATGATAAAGCGCAGGCCCAAACCAAACACCAGCATCAAGGCATAGGTGAACATTTTGGCGGGATACCAGTAGGAGCCTGTCTCAATCGCCAGCGGCCCATGGCCCATAAACGCAACGAACGACACCGCGAACAAGACGGGAATCAGGACAAACCGGACTTTCTCATCCAGCTTGGTCAAAGCTATGCCTACATCGGTCTCGCGCGTGAAAAAGGCAGCCCAGCACAGTGCCAACCAAGACAGCGACAAAGCCCACATGATAGGGAGACCTAATCCATCCAGAAAGGGCGCGAAGCCATACAGATGGCCCATGTGCAGACCTAGCGGCAGCAGCATGATAATGCCCGTTCGCGCTAGGATATCGATGCGATAAGCAGTCTCCATGTGACGGCGACGCTCATCCAAGCTGAGGTCACGATTGGTCACATGATAAGAGGTTTGGAACACCCCCCACTCGCCGCCGAGCCAATAAACCATGGCCAGAATATGCAGCCAGCGAACGACATCGACTTCATTGATGACCATGATTCCCCCCAGTCCCTCACCTAAGCCCTCTGCTGCACATTAAATGATATATCATTTCGCACAAGCGACAAAAGAGCGCACCCTCGCCTCTATTCGGCGGAGACGGTAACCACGGCCTTGCCAATGTTCTGGCCCTGCACAAGTCGCTCAAACAAGGCGGGAGCAGCCTCTAATCCAACAACGCGGTCTTCTTTGAAAACCAATGTGCCATCCCCAATCCAAGCGCTAGCCTCGCTCACAAAGGCGTCCCAGACGGGATAGAAATCATAGACCACAAGACCCATAACTTGCGCGCGCTTGCCAACTATCAGCCCCGCATTGAGTCCGGGAGGTGGTTGATCGGCGTGATATTGATCGACCAGCCCACACAAGACCATTCGCCCATAAAGTGCCAACCGCATCAGCGCTTTAGACGCCATCTCGGTGGAGACATTCTCGAAATAAACGGTCGGTGGCTCTGGCAAGGCCTCTGTCAGGGCCTGCTCCCAACCGTCTTGCTTGTAATCAATACAAGCGTCGAAGCCATAGGTTCCGGTCACGAGCGCGCATTTTTCAGGCCCACCCGCGATACCCACTACTCGATTTGCGCCCATGATACGAGCGATCTGGCCAACGGTGCCGCCAACGGGGCCTGCAGCAGCGTCGACCAATACGATATCGCCCGGGCCGACCTTGGCCAGTTGTGTCATGCCTGCCCAAGCGGTTAGACCCGGCATACCCAGCACACCTGCATGGGCAGCTAGAGGTGCGGCTTTTGGATTGAGCAACCGGAAAGTCCCGGGACCTAAGTCTGCTTGCTCCCGCCAGCCCACTTCCATCGCATGGACCCAATCCCCCGCCTTGACCCCTGCTGCCTTGCTTTCCAGCACTTGGCAGACAGCGGCACCTGGAATGGCGTCCACGCCAGGCAGAGGGGCCGGTTCGCCCATATGTTTGCCGCGCAGACGCGAGCCGACATAGGGGTCAAGCGAGAGGTGTACTACGCGCACCAAGACCCCATCATCAGGGCATGACGGGGTGTCCGCTCCGACTAAAGCAAAATCATGTGCACAGGGTCGGGCGGTGAGGGCATGCTTGAGGACGACTTGCTTCATAGCTCGACCAGCTCAAACAAAATGCCATCGGGTCCGCGCATCGTTGCCGCCCGCTTGCCCTGATAAATCTCGCCTTGATGGACAGTCGGTGGTGTGATCAGCCATTTGGCATGCTCGCGCACACGCTCACGGAAGTCGGGCAACACAATGGTGGAGAGGCTAACCCCCTGTGGCAACCGGCCTTTCCACCCCGGGCGAGGCCCGGCGGCAGCCGGTAATTGATCGAACTCAAAGAAGACATCGCGGTCGTGGGTCAGCGTCGCGATGGTGAACTTCTGCTCAAACGGCACCCCAAAGGCATTGGCCAACATGGTATAGACGATGTCCATATCCCGTCCAAAGCTGAGGCCCAGCACGTTTTGGCACCACGTGAGCGCGCCAGTCAGGTCTGAAACCGCACAGACATGGATAAACTGGCGATCAATCAGGCTGGTCGCACGCGGCAGATCATACATGGGCAAATCGTCACGGATCTGGGTCAGATAGACGATCTCATCATCTGGGCCTTGTACCTGCATCGGGAAGATGGCGGGCATGCCGTCTAGCTCGCGCGGCGGTCCGATAATCTTGAACGGGCTTTGCAGCATCCGTTCATGCACTTTCAGAACGTCGTCGACGCAGATTTCAATGGCGGCCCAGCCATAGGTCTTGAGCGCTTCGTAATCGGGATGGGGCTCATCCTGGACCAGCCGCAGATAAATATCGGCCCCGCTCTCTGGCTGCATCACGACATAGGGCAAGCCTGCGCTATTGGGAGCCCCCCAAGAGCAGGCAAGGTCGCGCGCTAGAACCCCGCTCTCCACCGTGCGATAAAATAGCCAATCGCGGTACAAAGCCTCTGACCGGTTGAGATCACGAACGTTCAATGTCGCGGCGCGTAAAAGTTTCACTTGCTTCCTCCCTATAAAGCAATGGATATATCTTTTGTGATAGTTTTGGAAGCAGACAAACAAATAGTCGAGGAATGACCCATGCCAGCTTACATGATCGTCACTGTGCGGGTTCATGATCGCGAGCAGTTTCTGGAAGTTTACGGCAAGCCGACCGCGGCCTTGATTGCGCGCTTTGGTGGCAAATACATCGTGCGCGGGCCGGGCTGCGAGAGCTTTGAAGGCCCACGCGCCAATGGCCTAGCGGCTGTGGTCTCGGAATGGCCAAACAAAGCCGCGATCGAAGCCTTTTGGAATAGTCCCGAGTATCAGCCCCTAAAAGCCGCACGCCAAGCCATCTCTGACGCTGATGTGCAAGTGGTGGAAATCGCCTGATGCGCGCGTTGGCAGCCTTTTGCTTGGCGCTCGTCTTAGCAGGCTCTGCCTGGGCCAAGAATGTGCCACCGCCCGGCCCGGATCAGCCCTTGATTGCTGCGCGGTTGGAAAATCCGACCTTAAGTGCACGCAGCATCGTCGAACGCGCGACGGCTCATGCTGGCGGGGAAAGTTGGCGACGGCCTGCGACCTTGTATCTGGAGGGCTACGCCACCTTTTACGCCCCAGACGGCACGCCTTTGATCAATCAGAGCCACAAGATGTGGCGGGTGTATCCAGAGTTTAAACCCCAAGCCCATAATGCCGACGGCAAGGTGCGCATCGAGAGCCGTCGTGATGGCAAGGTCGTCACCTTCTTGGCCTTTGATGGCAGCCGAACCTATGGACCAGACGGGGTCTTGCCGCCATCGACTGCGGATAAGCAATGGGCGGAGAATTTTGGCTTTGGCGTCATCCGTTTTGCGCTGGACCAAGGCTTTAGCTTGGCCCGCCAGCCCGATGATCTGGTCGATGGCCAACCGGTTTACCGGATCGAAGTGACAGACCCCACCGGAGCAAAGACACTGTTTGGCATATCGCGCGCCGATTATGCGGTTCTCTCGGTTGGGTTTGCCACGCCGCGCGGATGGCATGAACGCATCTATTCCAACTTCTACCAAAAGCCTGACCTATCGTGGGTTCAGCCCGGCCGCATCCGCCTCTATTACAACGGCGTCAAACAGAATGAGATCGTCTGGCGCGACTTCAAACTGAATGAACCAATGGCGGATGGTCTTTTCACCGGACCATGATTAGGCTGCGTGCCTAAGTGGAACGGAGAGCGTGCGATGAAATCTTGGATGATGCGGCCAATCTTGCTGACCTTGTTGTTCGCAAGCCAAGCACAGGCGCAGACCTTGGCTCCCAGCGTGACGCAAGAAGCGCGCAACTTGCCGGGCCTTTCCCAAGCAGGTGAGATCATCATTGATCGCGCCGGTATTCCCCATATTTACGCCGCTACTGCCCGTGATGGGTTTTTCTTACAAGGCTATGCCGTGGCGCGCGATCGGTTGTGGCAAATTGATTTATGGCGCAAGCGTGGCCTCGGTCGCCTCGCCGCTAGCTTTGGGCCATCCTATGTGGCGCAGGATCGCGCAGCGCGTCTCCTGCTTTATCGTGGCGATATGGCAGCCGAATGGAAGGCCTATCCAGCAGATGCCAAGGATTGGACCGAAGGTTTTGTTGCCGGCATCAATGCCTACATCGCGGAAACTGATCGCGGCCACCAAAAACTCCCTATCGAGTTTGCGGCAACCGGAACCAAACCAGAGCGGTGGCAGGCCGATGATGTGGTTCGCATTCGCTCTAATGCTTTGGCCTCGAACCTGACGAGTGAAGTCGCCCGTGCCCGCGCCCTCTGCGGCGGCGATGTGAAGCTGGAACCATTGCGGCGCAGGCTGGAACCGGCAACAGAAGTCAAAATCCCACAAGGCCTAGACCCTTGTAGCATTCCGCAAAACGTCCTTGAGACCTTTACGCTTGGCACCAGCGATGTGAAGTTTGATGGCAAGGTCTTGGTGATGGCTGGCGGAGAAACCGAGAGCCAAGAAGGCTCCAACAATTGGGTGATCGGGGCGGAACGCAGCGCCACCGGTCGGCCCATTCTGGCTAATGACCCCCATCGCGCGCAGTCGATCCCTAACCTGCGCTATCTCTCGCACATTGATACGCCCGAACTAAAGCTGGCTGGTGCAGGCGAGCCTGCGCTGCCGGGCATCAGCTTTGGCCATAATGGGGAAATCGCTTGGGCTCTTACGATCTTCGCGATTGACCAACAAGATTTGGTCGTCAACGACACCAAGGTCACGCTTAAGGAGGTCCGCGAATCCATAGAGATCAAAGGCCAAGCGCCCCAAGAAGTGACGCTAAAGTTCAGCGCGGATGGGCCGATCCTCTATGAAGACCCTGCGACCCAGCGCAGTTTCGCCCTGCGCACGACTTGGAGCCAGCCGGGTGGCTCTGCCTATTTCAACGCGGCCTGGGCCTTCAAAGCGCTCACGTGGGACGACTTTCTGGTCGCGCGCAACCATTGGGGCGCACCGCCTTTAAACTTGCTCTATGCCGACCGTAAGGGCGACATCGGTTGGGCTCCGGGGGGATTTGTTCCAAAGCGCAATGCTGGCGATGGCCTGCTGCCTGTGCCAGCGGGCGAAACCTATCGCTGGACAGGCCTTCTTGATCCCGCGCTCATGCCGCTCAAACATAATCCGAAAGAGGGCTGGATCGCGACCGCGAACGAAATGAATGTGCCTGAAGGCTATCCCCATCTCTTGGCTTTAGAATGGGCTGATGCCAGCAGGGCAGCCCGCATTCAAGAAGTTATGAGCGCCAAGCCCAAGTTTGGCATCACCGATGCCATGGCTTTGCAGAATGATGTGACCTCGCCCTTTGCCCGGCGCGCAGTGGCGCTTCTTAAAGACCTCAAGGGCAGAAGCCCAACTGAAGCTTCTGCCTTATCACTTTTAGCAGGGTGGGATGGCTATATGGGTGCTGACTCCGCCAGTGCGGCTTTGTTTGAGGTCTGGTCCGGCCGCTATCTGGGCGAGAGCGCGGTGAAGCATTTGGTTCCAGAAGCATCGCGCCCCAATTTTGGCCGCCCACCTGCAACATCGGTCATTCCTGTTTTGGAGGCAGGGACCTTACTTGGTCTGGGTCCTGCCAACGTGCGCAGCGAAATCCTACTTGAATCTCTCGGCGCTGCTTGGGCAGAAACAGAACGCCTTATGGGGCCAGATGCTCGTCAGTGGCGCTGGGGGACCTTGCACGAAGCCGACTTCAAGCCTTCCCTGCCCATCCCCGGTCGCGAGGCGGAGCGTCGCGTGGGTCCCGTCCCCATCGGCGGCAGCAACTCCACGCCGAACGCGACGAGTTGGACCAACGATTACAAGTTCGCTTCTGGCCCCTCAGTACGTTTGGTGATGGATGTGGGTGCTTGGGACAATAGCGTCGTCATCAATAATCCCGGTCAATCCGGCGATCCATCCAGCCCACATTATCGCGACCTGTTCCCTTTATGGGCCAGTGGCAGATATGTGCCC
>JBEAVQ010000067.1:0-13430 GCA_041160865.1 Pseudomonadota bacterium
ATAATTCATCGCTGCGTCTGGATTGACTTCAGGCACCACCAAGGGAACGTCGGGGTCCATGCGCCATTGGCTGGAATTGTCGATGACCAAGCAGCCTTGAGCTGCAATCTTGGGCGACCATTCTTTTGATGTTGCACCGCCGGCACTCATCAAGCAGATGTCCCAGCCAGTAAAGTCAAAATAGTCAAGGGATTGGCATTTCAATGTCTTGTCGCCAAACGAGACTTCACGCCCCAACGACCGACGCGATGCAATCGCAGCGATCTCTGAAACCGGAAATTTTAGCTCTGCTAGTAAAGCAAGCAATTCGCGACCAACATTACCGGTTGCACCGACGACGGCAACTTTTAAACCCATGATATTTCTCCGTAGGAGGCTCTATTAGCCCTTTGAGGGCTAATGGCCAAGTGCAAAGGACTGCGGTGAGTCCTGTGCTAACGTCTGCATCACGCCAGAGAGGCTAGAGAGCACGTAGGGCGGGTAGGCACTGGTTCAGCGACTTCTCGATTGTGTCGATCATAAAGTCGATTTCCGACGGCGATACAATAAGCGGGGGACACATGACCAGGCTGTCACGGATGCCGCGTACCATCAAGCCATTGGCGATACAGGCGTCGCGCACCAAGGGGCCTGCTTTGCCCTCCTTGCCGCCAAAGCGGTGGTTCGTGCCGGGCTCTGAGACGATCTCGACGGCACCCAATAGGCCTTGCGAGCGCACTTCCCCAACCAGTTCATGGCCAGCCAAACGCTGCAGCGCTTTCGCGAGATAAGGGCCTGTGACTTCGCGTGTGCGGGTCACGAGGTCTTCGCGCTCAATAATTTCCAAATTGCGCTCTGCAACGGCACAGCACATCGGGTGTCCGGAATAGGTATAGCCATGAACAAAGTCGCCACCTTTTTCACGCAAAACCTCAACAATCGCGCGTGACGCAATTGTAGCTGAGATCGGGGCATAGCCGGAGGACAGTTGTTTGGCAGTAGTGATGATGTCGGGCGTAAAGCCATAGGTATTGTGGCCAAACCATTGGCCCGTGCGGCCAAAGCCGCAAATGACTTCGTCAGCCACCAAGAGAACATTATACTTTCGGCAAATTGCTTCGACCTTTTGCCAATAGCCCTTGGGCGGGATAATCACACCGCCAGCGCCTTGTATAGGTTCGCCTACGAATGCAGCGACATTGTGCGCCCCAACCTTCAAAATCCGGTCTTCGACTTCTTGCGCACAACGTGTTGCAAAGGCTTCTTCATCCTCACCAAAGCCCTCGTTGAAGGCATAAGGCTGAATAACATGCTCGATGCCAGGGATGGGAAGGGAGCCGATGGCATGCATGGCGCTCATGCCGCCCAAGCTAGCGCCCGCCACCGTTGATCCATGATAGCCATTGCTGCGGCAGATAAAGATGTTCTTGTAGGGTTGTCCTTGAACTGCCCAAAAGTGTCGGACCATGCGAAACATGGTGTCGACCGCCTCGGAACCAGACGAATTGAAGAACACATGCTGCAGTTCGCCGCCCGCGATGCCGGCGATTTTGGCCGCTAAACGCACGGCAGGCGCGGTCGCGGTTTTAAAGAAGCTGTTGTAATAGGGCAGTTCTAACATCTGATCATAGGCGACGTCGGCCAGTTCTTTGCGGCCATAGCCCACACCGACGCACCAAAGCCCGGCCATGCCATCGAGATAGGCTTTGCCATCAATGTCCCAGAATTGGCAGCCATCGGCGCGGGTAATGATGCGTGAACCGCCCAAGTCACGGATTTCGCCATAATCTGCTTGCGCCGGTAAGTGGTGTGCCACATCCAAGCGGCGCAACTCTACCGCATCATAATTGCGCAATGCCATTGCTGGTGGGGTCATCGTCTTAGTCCTAAGCTGATCTGTTTGTTATAACAAATAGATCAGCTTGACCCACAGTGAAAGTGATTTCTACGCTTCGGCCTGCAATTAACCGGGCCGCGGCGCGCGGTTCATTTCAAAACCGAAGTAAAGACTTAAAGGCCAAAGGCCCGCTTCAGACGCTGCCAAAAGGTCAGGCGGACCTCTAGCTGTATTGAACGGCGTAACACTGGCTCACTATAGTCCCGCAATTCCCTGGGACGAAATGAAACTTCATCGCTATTGAGTTGTATTCTTCTCATCGTTTTGTTCCACACTCAGACAGAAATTTTTTCTCCCGCTGGTAGCAGCAAGTGCTGTGCCAAGTGGATAATCGAAACTGAAAAGGGCTCGCCAAATGACGAGCCCATCTAAAAAGCAAATAAAATCAGTATAAACAGTGGCGTTCTACGCCGCGGCTGATTGCTCGCCTGGTGTTGGGTCGCGCAATACGTAACCACGGCCCCAAACTGTTTCAATATGGTGCTGACCATCGGCCGATGCTGCCAACTTCTTTCGGAGCTTGCAGATGAAAACGTCGATGATTTTCAGTTCTGGCTCGTCCATGCCGCCATAAAGGTGGTTTAGGAACATTTCCTTTGTCAGGGTCGTGCCCTTGCGCAAGGAAAGTAGTTCCAGCATCTGATATTCTTTGCCGGTCAAATGAACGCGCTGGTTGTTCACTTCCACTGTTTTCTGATCGAGGTTCACTACGATGTCGCCAGTGCGAATCATCGACTGCGAATGGCCCTTCGAGCGACGAACGACGGCGTTGATGCGGGCAACCAATTCATCCTTGTGGAAGGGCTTCGCGACGAAATCGTCTGCGCCAACGCCTAGGCCACGGACTTTGGTGTCAATATCGCTCGTCCCCGACAAAATCAGGATTGGCGTACCAACGCGAGAATTGCGTAATTGCCGCAAAACATCGAAACCATTCATGTCAGGCAAGGTTAAGTCCAACAAAATAATGTCGTAGTCATACAACTTGCCCAGATCGACGCCTTCTTCGCCAAGGTCAGTCGTGTATATATTGAAGCCCTCCGACTTCAGCATTAACTCAATCGACTGCGACGTCGCGCTATCGTCTTCAATTAATAGAACCCGCATGGAGCCCCCTCCGACATGCCCTGAATGGGCGGTGTAACAACCAACGACCCATGCCTAAGCTGATTTGCTTAAAGATGGTTAACCGCTTTTTGCGGATTGTCTGACATTTTCCATATGTTGGCGTTACGTTTGCCGAATTGATCTTTACGACAGGTTAACGCGAAGCACTTCAAATGCGACTTTATCAACCATGTTCACTCATTTCTTCACATGGCGTCTTAAGTGTAACGGGTTTTAGCAGGGAAAGTAGGGCGGCAGGATGCGTCCAGATGGACATTTACGACTAAGCGGAGGCGTCCGCTTGGCTGATTTGGCCGAAACGCTGAAGCGTCAGGACCATACACGCTATGAGGGTCGCATTGTTGCTGTCAAAGGTCTGATGGTGGAGGCAAGTGGTCCACCCCAAGCTATGGCTCTGGGCGCTCGGGCAATTGTTGAAGCTGCAGAAGGTTATGCCCGACTAGAAATCGTCGGCTATCGCGATGGACGCGCCCTTTTGATGCCGTTTGAAACAGTGGAAGGTTTGCGCGCGGGGGCCAGCCTCGTCTTTGAAGGAACCTCGCCCATGATCGCCCCGTCCGCTGCTTGGCTCGGACGTGTGATTGATGCCTTTGGTAATCCTGTTGATGGCGGCCCGCCGGTGGCGGATGGGTCCCATCCTCGACTTTTAAGGGGCGTTCCACCACCTGCCCATACCCGTGTTCGTGTGGGCGAGCGGATGGAGACGGGCATTCGCGCCATCGATGCTTTTTGCGCCCTGTGCCAAGGCCAGCGTATGGGTATCTTCGCAGGCTCAGGCGTCGGGAAATCCGTGCTCATGTCACAACTGGCAAAAGGTGCCGCCGCCGATGTGGTTGTGATCGGCCTGATTGGCGAGCGCGGCCGAGAAGTTAAAGAGTTCGTTGAAGACACGTTGGGCACCGAAGGCTTGCGACGCTCTGTCGTAGTGGTGGCGACTTCGGACGAAAGCAGCCTCAAGCGCCGGCAAGCAGCCTATACTACCCTCGCAGTTGCAGAGCATTTTCGTGACCAAGGCCTGCAAGTCCTCTGCCTGTTTGACAGTGTGACCCGCTTTGCGATGGCCCAACGCGAAATAGGCTTGGCCACGGGTGAACCGCCAACAACTAAGGGCTATACGCCTACCGTATTTGCAGAATTGCCAAAACTACTTGAGCGAGCGGGCCCCGGTGCCCCTACGGGCGGCGATCAGATTGGGTCGATCACGGGTCTTTTTACGGTTCTGGTCGATGGTGGCGATCATGATGAGCCCGTCGCGGATGCCGTACGCGGCATACTTGACGGTCACTTGGTACTTGAGCGGGCGATTGCCGAACGCGGCCGCTTTCCCGCGCTGAATATTTTGAAGTCCGTCTCGCGCCTCATGCCAGAATGCCATGCGCCCGAAGAACAAATTCTGGTTCGCGATGCCAAGCGCGCCTTGGCAGCCTATTCGGATATGGAAGAACTTATCCGCCTAGGGGCTTATCGGCGCGGTGCTGACCCCGGAACAGATCGTGCCATTGCCTTGGCAGAACCACTTGAAGAGTTCCTCAGCCAGGGCAAACAAGAGCGGACCACCTTTGATGAGACCTTCCAACAATTGTCAGACATCCTGAGCACTCAGACCTGAGGCCGGAGATGAAGCGAGATTTGAAATGGGTCTTTGAGCCAAGGATGCTGTTTTCCTACCCGCGGGAAAATTCGACAGATCGAAAGAGCGATTTCTTAACCCACAGCGTGTAGATAGGACCTGTAACGCAGGGAAAGTAATAATGAAAACCGGCTCGACGCTAATTAAATTGGCCAAGCATAAGGTCGACAGCGTACAGATGCTGATCAGCGCCGCCGAGCGCACGCGCGAAGATATTGAGCGAAAAAAAGGTGATCTCTTGATCTCCGAAAAGCGCGAAAGTGCGCGCGCCGAAGCAGACCCTGCAATGATGAGCCATTGGGTTGCCTATTCCCAGGTACTGGTTGCCCAACGTGCCAATCTGGAAGCTTCGCTTGTTGGCGTTGAAGAACAATTGGAAGCGCTGCGCGGTGATTTGCGAGCGGCTTTTGAAGAGCAAAAAAAGTTTGAAATGCTGGAGGAGCGTCGGGTAAGCCGGACAAAAGTGTCAAAAGCAAAGCGCGAGCAGGCTTTCCTGGACGAAGCTGCCATGATCCGCGCTGCAAAGCGTAATTTCGCCTAAAAAGTTCGACTGGATCAAAACGAAGTCGCTTTAAGGGTCCTTATGGGCCCTTTTTAGTACGAATTGCTAGGGGATGGTTCTGGGTAACCAACTCAGTCAGGCGCGCGTCAGCCACATGCGTGTAGATTTGTGTCGTCGCGATGTCGGCATGGCCCAGCATGACTTGGACTGATCGCAGATCCGCGCCTCCCTCCACCAAATGGGTTGCAAATGCATGGCGCAGCACGTGCGGACTCATCTTTTTTGGGTCAAGGCCGGCCTCAATCGCAAGGCCGTCTAAAAGACGCGCAAATTCGCGCCGCCCAAAATGGCCAGCCTTGCCCTTGGCCGGAAACACAAACTTGCCAGCTTCGGAACCTTGAGCACCTTCTGGCAAACTGAGGGCGCGGACATCAAGCCAAGCATCCAAGGCGTGTCGTGCATGGGACCCCAAAGGTACCAAGCGTTCCTTCCCGCCTTTACCTTTAACACGCATAGCCGCAGTTTCCGGCTTGGGCACCGCCCGCATTGGTAAGCCCACCAATTCACTTACCCGCAACCCGCAGCCATAAACCAGCTCGATCAAGCAGGCAGCGCGTAACGCTTTCCAGCCCTTAAGGCCCGTTGCTGCGATAAGCAGCGCGTCAATGTCGGTAACGTCTGCTGTCTTCGGTAAGGTGCGTGCTCGTTTGGGTCCGTCCCAACGCGTCGTTGGGTCGTCTGGGCACCACCCTTCACTGACGGCAAATTGATAGAATTGGCGCAAGGCTGCCCGTCGTCGGGCGATTGTCGTGCCGCTCAGGCCGCGAACACTTAAGTCTTGTGCAAAGGCCTCGATATCTTCGTGATGGGCTGCGCGCGCCTCGACATCGCGCGCGGCTAAGAACTCAGAAAAATCGGTTAAGTCGCGCCGATAGGCATCCAACGTGTTGCGGGCTGCTCCACGCTCCACCCCAATCATTTCAAGGAAAGCTTCAATCTGCGCGTTCACTTCGGCGGGGTCCAACTGGGCTTTGATGGCGCTTTAGTTTTGGCCTTGGGCTCGGCCTTAGGTGCAGATGCGCGCGTGGATGGCGCGGGTATTGCCTGACTCGGTCTTGCGGCCCCAGCAGGGGACGTGGTGTTAGACTGACTTGGCGCTGACGTGTTTGCTCGCAAGCCCGTGGTTGGTGTTGTCTGGACAGGATTTGACTTGGCAGCTGAAGCTTGGGAGGCAGGCGTCGGAGCTGGGACAGGGCGCGTAGGCACTGCCATGTCTAAAGCTAGCAGGTACTCTCGTGCTAGATCCACGGCCTGCGTCGACAAACCTACGCGGCGCAGAGCACGCACGGCAATCGCAACTGTCTCAGCATCTGCACTTGCAGGCTCTTGGCCTTGAAGCGCCAAGCCCACCAACAGGGCCACTTCGCCCTTCGATCCACGCTCTGCTGCCAAGGTTAGGGCTGTCCGCATACCAGCTTGCCCGCCCTTTATGTCCGGCAGACCAGGCTGAACCAAGGTCGCGAGCCCGCCCGATGTTGGTATGCCAGCAGACCAAGCGATCAAAGCATCACGAATAGCTTGGCGTTGCGCGCTTGGGTTGATCGCAGCCTCAATGTGGCGCTGAACGAGCCGATCACCCGCCGCCGGGTCCAAAAACGCCAAAACAAGCCGTTGCCGAGGCGAAAGTGGAATTGGGCTGCGGATCTCTAGTGCTTTGGCAAGGCGCACATCTCCGGCCCACAATGCAGCTTCAGCGAGAGATTGCATTGCCAAAGGTGGGATCTGGTCGGGCGCGGTATCTACTAGGCTTTTGAGTTCCTCGATTAGTAAGCGGGCTTCTAGGGCCCGGCCTTGCGCGCTAGTGGCTTGGTTAAATGTCTTGGCCCATGTCTCCGCGACTGGAGGTGGAGGCGCTGGTTGGGGCAGCCGTGGCGCTGCGACATCTACCGGCGGGCCAAGTTCTGGGTCCGTTGCAGGGGCGGGCAGCGCCGTTGGTGCTGGCAAAGGCACCCGCAATAAGGCTTCTTGGGAAGGCGACGCCACTCCTATCTGGGCAGCGCGACGAAGTATTAGGAGTGCTTCATCCTTAGACACACGGGTTTCGAAATCAGGCCAGTTGAGGATGGGCGAAAGCGCAGTCGGGTCTGCGCTGCTTGCCAGAGCTTTGGGCAATTTCAATTGTGCCTTCATGCTCAGAACCAGCGCGTGGCCGCTATCTGCGCGAAACGGCGGTGGATTTGTGACGGGGCCGGAAACAGCAGCAACCGCGCGGCCTAGCCACGTATCAGTCTGGCCCTTGCTCCTTGCAAGGTCAACCGAGAGATTGGCGGCGGCGGCCTCTCCATTCAGCGCATAACAAGTGGCCCGGGTCTCCATCCAATTGGGGCTGGAACTCCTTTCATTGGCTTCGTCTAGACCCCGAGAAGCAACCCAGCCACAGGCCTCATCGGCGCGGCCCGCGCGAAAAGCGGCATCAATTGCGAGATTAACCAAGGCTGGGTCTGCGCTTAAGCGCGGCACGGTTTGGAATAGGCGTGTCACTGCTTCTGATGGGCCTAAGCGATTGGCCGCAAGAAATCGAGCGCGGGCTAAATCAAGGTCACCCGTCGGGGCCGAACCACCTGAGAATACCGCTTGGCGCACCAAACGCTGTAGTGCGGGAAAGCGCAAGTCTGGGCCGATCCTTTCAAAAGCTAATTTTAATGTGCCTGGGTCAGCGCCCTGCCAAAGGTCACTATCGAGGCGCTCAAGGCCTAGGGGCAGGGCTGCTGCGCCCCACGGGCCAACTTCTTGTAAAGGCGCGGACTCTATGGTGCGGATAGATTGTGCCATTACAGGCGAGGCAGCCATAAAACAGAATAAAGCACTGGTCAGGAGTAGGTTGCGTATCATCATGCCAGTCATAATCCATTTTGCGGCGAAACAGTGGCCTAGTGCTTCACGCAGACGCGATTGCGAGAACCACGCGACAAGCGCACATTTAATCCCTATGTTCGCTTATCGTTCTTATCCTAGCGAATCAACGCCATGTCCAGTGAACCCCATTCTCCCCAACCCGCCTTGACTATTTCTCAACGCGCAATGGCGCGCGCGCCGGGTGCTGCGGTTGGGCCTACAGGTGGGCCTGAGCACCCGTGGATGACGGGCCTTAATGATCAGCAACGAGAAGCCGTCGAAGCCCTTGATGGCCCGGTTTTGGTGTTGTCGGGTGCCGGAACTGGTAAGACTAAGGTGCTGACGTCGCGCTTGGCCCAATTGCTCGTGACGGGGCGTGCAAAACCTTGGGAAATCTTGTCGGTTACCTTTACTAATAAAGCCGCCCGCGAAATGCGCGATCGTACTCAGCTTCTAATCGGCCCAGCGGCGGAAGGGTTGCGGTGGCTGGGAACTTTTCACTCTACAAGTGCTATGATCTTGCGCCGCCATGCTGAATTGGTGGACCTCAAGCCCAGCTTCACTATTCTAGATACCGATGATCAAATCCGCTTGCTGAAGCAGGTGATTGAGGCTGAAAACATCGACCAGAAACGCTGGACACCGCGGTATCTGGCAAGCCTGATTGATGGGTGGAAGAATCGTGCACTGACGCCCGATAAAGTGCCAGCAGAGGAGTCATTTCTGTTTGCTAATGGTAAGGGTGCTAAACTCTATGCGCTCTATCAATCCCGCCTCAAAATACTCAATTGCGTTGATTTCGGCGATCTTCTTCTGGAAACCATCAGTCTGTTTCTGAAAGAGCCTGACTTGCTTGCGGGGTATCACGACCGCTTTAAGTATATTCTGGTCGATGAATATCAGGACACCAATGTCGCCCAATATTTGTGGCTGCGCCTTTTGGCGCGCAAGCGGAAAAATATATGCGTCGTGGGTGACGACGACCAATCCATTTATGGCTGGCGTGGAGCGGAAGTCGACAATATCCTGCGCTTTGAGCATGATTTCCCCGGTGCTAAGATCGTCCGATTGGAGCGGAATTACCGCTCAACCCCCCATATTCTGGCTGCCGCCAGTCATTTAATCTCCAGCAACAAAAATCGCCTCGGCAAAACCCTATGGACGGAGATTCCAGACGGCGACCGGGTGCTGGTACGTGGTATTTGGGATGGGGAAGCCGAAGCGCGTTTGATTGCTGATGATGTAGAGCAATGGCGTCGCACCGGCCGCCGCTATGATGAGAGCGCGGTATTGGTGCGGGCGTCTTGGCAGATGCGTGCTTTTGAAGAGCGCTTTTTGATGCTGCAGATCCCCTACAAAGTCATTGGTGGGCCGCGCTTCTTTGAACGTGCTGAAATCCGCGATGCGCACGCTTATTTGCGTCTCATTCGTTCGCTCGATGATGATTTGGCCTTTGAGCGGATTGTCAATGTGCCCAAGCGTGGGATCGGCGATACCAGTGTGCAAAGGTTAGGCACGGCTGCTCGTCTCGCTGGCGTCCCCCTTTTCACCATGGCGAGCCAATTGTTAGGCAGCGATGAGCTAAAAGGTCCGGCACGTACGGGCCTTACTCGCTTTATCCATCAATTGGAGCACTGGCGCAAAAAAGCACTGGAATTGCCTCATACCGAATTGGCCGAGCTCATTTTGGATGAGAGTGGTTATACCGACATGCTGAAAGCTGACAAAAACCCTCAGTCGGTGTCCAAACTCGATAACCTAAAAGAATTGGTCCGCTCGATGGGCCAGTTTGATACGCTGGCGGCCTATCTCGAACATATTGAATTGGTGATGGACCTTGACCGTACTGAAGAAGGCGATGGGGTACAAATTCTCACCCTTCATGCCGCGAAGGGCCTAGAATGGCCTCTGGTCTTCTTGCCTGGATGGGAAGAAGAAGTGTTTCCATCCAGGCGCGCTTTGGATGAAAAAGGCGACAAAGCTTTGGAGGAAGAGCGCCGCCTCGCTTATGTGGGCATCACGCGCGCCCGGGAAAGTGCGCGAATTAGCTTTGCTGCTAATCGCCAAATTTATGGGCGATGGAACAGCGTCTTACCCAGCCGCTTTGTGGATGAACTCCCCGATGGCCACGTCGATGCTGTCTCAGACACAGGCTATTTCAGTCAAGGCACTGGTGGGCCAGCCGAGCGATTTTCTGCTTATGGTCCGCTATCGACCCAACCCGGCAATGGCTTTGGAACTGGTTATGAAAGTCCAGGTTGGAAGCGCGCACAGGCTGCCGCAGCTTTGGGCAAACTCGCACCTGGAATGGCAAAAGGGTTTGGTGGGCCAATCATTGACGGCGAAGCTAAACTTCTGGCGCGGACGGGGGCTAAAGATGCCACCTACGCAGTTGGCCAGCGAATTTTTCATGAAAAATTTGGCTATGGTGCCGTGCGCGATGTTGAAGGGTCGAAGTTGACCATTCTGTTTGAAAAATCTGGCGAGAAGAAAGTGCTCGACAGTTATATACGCCCGGCGTGAGCCGGGCTTACGTTACCGGTTTATTGTCGGAACAAGCTTAGGATGCTCTGGGGGGCTTGGTTTGCAATCGAGAGGGCCTGGGTGCCCAATTGTTGCTTGACCTGAGCGGCTTGCAAGCGTGCCGATTCCACTGCGAGGTCCGCATCCACCAGATTGCCTATCCCGCCCTTGATGCTGTCTTGCAGCTTGCCGACGAAAATCTCGTGATTTTCAATCCGCTTGGCAGAAGCGCCAAGCCGCGCCATTTCCGAGTTCACAAATTCCAGTGAGGCGGCAACCCGGTCGCGAACGAGGGCGGCATTGGCCGCAGTATCGAGAACATCGGTGTTGCCCAGATAGATGTCAGTAGCGGGTGAGGCTGGCAAAGTACCGCCACCAATGATCAAATTCATGTCAACAATCGGCAGGGTCACCGTCTGGGTGCCGGTCGAATTGGCCAGGAAGGTAAAGTTGGCAGCCGCGCCATCAAGCGCATTGCCGCCATCAAACACAGCATTGGCGATGACCGAGGCGACTTGGTCGCGCAGGGCGATGAAATCAGCATTATAGGCTGCGCGCGAGGTTACGGTCGCCGACGGGTCGGAGGCTGCAACCGCCTTTTCGCGCATCTGCATGAAAATATCTGAAATCTGCTCGCCTGCAGCGAGCGCGACATCGGCGATTGACTTTGCCCGGTTCAAGCTGTTGCGAACCGCATCATAGGCAGAGAGTTCGGCGCGTTGCTGCTGGGCGATATTATAGACCGCCCCATTGTCTTTTGCGACGGCTACCCTCAAGCCTGTATTGATCCGGTTTTGGATACCGTCCATTTCGCGATTGGTCTTGTTCAGGTTCTGGAGGGCCGTCATGGCTCCCATATTGGTATGCACGCTTCCTGACATGGTTCGCTCATTCCTATTCCAATGGTCCGGCCAGTAAAGGCTCTTCCAATTCCGTCAGATTAGGACAATCCCTGCCGTGAGATGACCCAAATCAACTTACAGATCTTATGGCGAAAACAAGGTAAATATTTTCTAAATTACCCGTCGTTCCAAGATATCTTCATCGGGTTTGTCTTCGCCCTGACTTTCCTGCTTTTGAGCGACATGTTCTCGCCCAAGTGGGTGAAAACACGTCGCCCTAACATTTGAACTAGAGCGTCGTTTTTCCGATCAGTTGAGTCGACTTGATCGGAACACGCGCTAGTTGCGGAACAGGCTCAGGATGCTCTGGGGTGCCTGGTTGGCAATCGAGAGTGCCTGTGTTCCCAATTGTTGCTTGACTTGCAGCGATTGCAAACGTGCGCTTTCGCTAGCGAGGTCTGCATCGACCATATTGCCGATCCCACCAGTGATCGCATCTTGCAGCTTAGAGACAAAGACCGCGTGACTATCGACCCGTTTCGCCGACGCACCAAGGCGGGCCATTTCCGAGTTGATGTAGTTGAGGGAAGCTGCAGCTTGGTCGCGTGCTGTTGCGGCTAGTGCAGCCGAGCTCAGGTCCGAGGTAGCACCAAGGTAAACGTCAACTGGTGGGTCGACGGGTGCTGTACCGGCCCCGGCCCCCAGTGAAAGGTTCAGGGTCGGCAATGTAATGGTTTGGGTGCCGGTCGGGTTCGCAAGAAAGGTGAGGGTTGCGGTGCCATCGAGCATATTCGTGCTATCGAATACCGCATTGGCAATGATGGAAGGAACCTGGTCGCGCAAGGCAATGAATTCCTGATTGAAGGCCGCGCGGCTGATTGTCGAAATCGAGGAGTCCGCTGCTGCCACTGCCTTCTCGCGCATCTGGGTGAAGATGTCGGAGAGGGCTTCGCCTGCGGCGAGCCCCACGTCCGCAATCGACTTTGCCCGGTTCAAGCCGTCGAGAATTGAATTATAGGCCGATTTTTCCGACCGCTGTTGCTGTGCAATATTATAGATCGCACCATTGTCGCGAGCACTGGCAACTTTCAAGCCGGTATTGATCCGGTTTTGGGTAACACCCAGCTCACGCGTTGTCGCATTTAAATTTTGAAGCGCGACCATCGCACCCATATTTGTGTGCACACCATTTGCCATATTCTCAAGTCCTTCCAGCCATTCAGGCGGAACCCTCGCGACTTCAAGGGTCAGTCCGCAAACTCTGGGATGGGCTCCGCAATTGGCATGCCAGCGATATTAATCATATAAATAACTGTATTTTATCTATATTTTTAAGATGACGTCAAAGTCTATAATGGCCAAACATGGTAAACACTGCCGGGTCATTACGGTTATCAGGCAAAATTTGCCGCCCTAACAGGCCAATCGCACAATTGCCCGCTCTCTTTCGTTGCAGTGCCTTTAAACGCGCGCTAGAGCGCGTATGACACGCAAGGATCTAGTCCGAAGGGAAACAGATATGGCTCGTAAGAAGATTGCGCTCATCGGCGCAGGCATGATTGGTGGCACATTGGCCCATATCGCGGCACGCGAAGAGCTGGGTGACATTATTTTGTTCGACATCGCTGAAGGTGTGCCACAGGGCAAAGCCTTGGACATTGATGAAGCAAGCCCAGTTTTTGGTTCCGATATCGATATCAAAGGCGCTAACGACTATGCCGCCATTGCAGGTGCCGACGTTTGCATCGTGACTGCTGGTGTGCCCCGCAAGCCTGGCATGAGCCGCGATGATCTGATTGGCATCAATCTTAAAGTGATGAAGGCTGTTGGTGAAGGCATCAAGACCTATGCGCCAAACGCGTTTGTTATCTGCATTACCAACCCGCTCGATGCCATGGTTTGGGCCCTGCGCGAATTCTCCGGCCTGCCACACCACATGGTTTGCGGTATGGCTGGCGTTTTGGACAGCGCACGTTTCCGTTGGTTCTTGGCAGAGCATTTTAAAGTCGCCGTCGAAGACATTCATGCCTGGAC
>JBEAVQ010000068.1:0-13369 GCA_041160865.1 Pseudomonadota bacterium
CCACTTGGCGGCTGAGGATGGCCCACACGATGCCCTTATGATCGACGCGATCCACCTCAAGGTACACCGGACGTCGAGCAGCCTGTTAAAAGGGGGACACTTCCCCGGTGCATCGGCCGGACCAAGGGCGGTCTGAACACCAAGCTGCACTTGGTTTGCGAGGGTCAAGGCCGCCCACTAGCCATGTGCCTGACGTTGCCTCGGGTTCTGCCCAGGAAATGCTCGAGAGCGCAAAATGGCAATATGTCGGCTGGCAACGCAGCACGAAGGGCAAGCTCTCGGCGCGCTTTGCTGCCATGCGCGTGCGGGTGGCGGACGGCCCGCCGCAGCGCATCGGTCACCTTGGGCAGCAGCATCTTCCCGGCGAAGAGGCATGGCTGGTCGGCGAGCAACGCTCCACCGGCGAGCGCAATACTACCTCATCAATCTGCCCGCCGACACCCCGCTCAGCCAGCCTCCGCCGCCAACATGCCCGCACTGCCTTAGAAAGTGGCGACGCATGATCCAAAAAAATCTGCCAAAGTAGTGTTAGTCTTTCGCTGGTCCAAGTTTTGGCAAGCAGAAGCATGCAAAGTCTGGGAGGTCTCATAAATTTCATGCGCGGTCTTCGAAGTCTTGAAGCATTGCATCGGACAGCCTCGACCAGCCGTGTCCTTAATTTATTTCAAGATTATGAGAAAAATAACGAAGAGGATGAGTATGCGCGGTGTCCATACTTTCAGGACCTGACACTGAACCGCGCCATTTTTGTCAAGCATCGTCTGCGCTCGGACGAAACTTATTTGATGCCGCGCTCCAGCCCAGTTGCGACGAAAATCATTTTTCCTTTTGACAAGAAAACCCTGTGTGCCGGCGGCCAATCGATCCTGATAGTACAATCGGGCTATCAACAGACTTTGATTGAAATGCTGGGTGGTGAGCAGAGCCATATGGAAGAGGATTTCACGCTTCTGGAACTCTTGTCGAAATTGCCGTTGCTCGACCCCTTTTTGCTCAAAGAGACCTTAACCCGCTATGGCTTTGCGCCTGCGCAATGTTATTTCGCCATGTCCACGGCTGATATTGAGCGGATGCGCAGCTTTTTGGATGAGCAAATCCAGCAATTGATCACTTTGGCCTTGGGCGGTTCAAACAATCAAATGAGTTTGAGAATCAAGCGCATGGTTGATGCGATCCTTACAAAGGACACGGAATCACGCTTGGACCCTTTGCGCGTGAACTTGGGGCTAGATGGTCAACAATTTGAGGATGGTATCTTCAGTTGGAAGAGCTTTTGTACTTCAAGTGGCAGTTTCGCGGCAGCATGGTGAAACTACAGTCCCTAGCCGGTGCCCTAGATCGCGTCTCCCAAGAAGGCGCGGTAGATCGGGTCCTGGACACCTCTATTTTCAATCAGCGTATTGCTTGGAAGAAGGCGATCCAAAAAGCAGCACGCGGCTGTGTCGCCATTTTGGGTCTCTATGATGATGCGTTCTGCGATCTGGTAGAACATGGCAATGCGGCGGCATTCGGGAAATTCTTGTTGGAAGCGCCGCGCTTGCTTGCTGAACTGGGTAACAGCATGGGCGTGATAAGCCACATCACCAGCCTTTGGGAATACCGCTTTCCAAACTCAAACCACTTAAATATGCGGGCGTCAGAATTCCACGAAATGCTGAATGAGTTTCTGACAAGTCTGACCGAAACCTCTTATGATTAGCTGGGCCGCCGGGCTTGGAAGCTATCAAACCGACTGCAACGGCCTACGATACGTCAGAGTTGACCAATTTTCTTTTCGATAACGGTGCTCCAGCACCAGGCCTCGCTGGCCATAGGCGCGGCGAATAGCTGGCTCTTGATGGGTCAAGAGGCCTGACAACACGATACGGCCCCCTGGCTTCACAATGCTGGCCAGGTCTGGTGACAAGCGTACCAGAGGCTTCATCAGAATATTGGCAAAGACCAGATCAAACGGCCCTTGTGAACGGATCAGCGCCCGACGCACCCCATTGGCGACATAGGTGCGCACCTTCGGGCCAACGTGGTTAAGCTTGGCATTTAGGCCTGCAATGTAATTGGCGCGGGGATCAATCTCGGTCCCAACTACAACGCGGCTGCCGGTTTTCGCCGCACCGATGGCAAGAATGGCAGAGCCCGTTCCAACGTCTATAACCCGCTGTGGACGTTTGCCGCGGGTCAATAGGCGGTCGAGTGCCAAGAGGCAGCCCGAAGTCGTTCCGTGATGACCCGTACCAAAGGCTTCGCCGGCATCAATAATGATTTCCACGGTGCCATTCCTGGCTTTGCCAACGTCATGGCTTCCAACAACCATGAACCGACCAGCAGGGACGGGTGGCAGGCCTTCGAGCGACATTTTCACCCAATCGGCATCTTCCAAGGGCGCAAGACGGGCGTCCAAATCGGGGTCTGAAAGCGCGATTGCGCCTACGCCTAATTGTGCCGATTCAAGCGTGTAGGCATAAGCCTCGAGTTTGTATTGGCGGCGCTCTAGCTCCCACCAACCGACAGCACCAAAGCCACCCAATGCGTCAAGGAGTTTCGAAGCGCCTTCAATGGCGGCGCGCGGACCAGTGGCGAGGATCAGATACATGCCCGCGAGATAGAACTTACACCTGTTTTTGTCGAGTTGGACGGGCAGTCTGGTTCATTTGCCTGCGCGCGCGCTCTTTCAGGTACGTCCAACGCGCGCTATCAGGAACGCCAAACAACCTAGAGCTAAATCATGCATGACCTAAAAGCCCTTCGAGACAACCCTGCCTATTATGATGCCAACTGGGCGCTGCGCGGTTTGTCCGCCCAAACGCCGGCCATTCTAGAAATTGATAGCCGTTTGCGCATGGCCATGACTAGGCGGATGGAAGCGGAAGCAGTGCGGAATTCTGCGTCTAAAGCCATAGGGGCGGCCAAGGCACAGAAGAATGAAGCTGAGGCGGCTCGCTTGATGACGGAAGTGGCGGAAGCGAAGGCTGTGATGGAAGAGTCCAGTCAAATTGAAGCTGTGGCGCAAGCAGAGCTGGATGCGATTATTCAGGCGTTGCCGAACCTCCCAGACCTCGGTGTGCCTGAAGGCGTTGATGAAACTGGCAATGTGGTGGTCAAGCATTGGGGTACCCCGCCACAATTCCCGTTTGTTCCACAAGACCATGTTGCGATTGGCGAAGCCTTGGGTGGGATGGACTTTGAAGGTGCGGCCCGTATGTCTGGATCGCGATTTGTTGCGTTGAGCGGTCAAATGGCCCGTCTTGAGCGTGCCTTGGGCCAATTCATGCTGGACCAACACACCGAGAAGAACGGCTATCAAGAGACCAATGCGCCAGTTCTAGTGCGCGACCATGCTTTGTTTGGGACGGGTCAACTTCCCAAGTTTGAAGAGGACTTGTTTAAGACGACCGACGGCCGCTATTTGATCCCGACGTCAGAAGTCTCGCTCACCAATTTGGTGCGCGAACAGATTGTCGACGAAGATCGCTTGCCGATCCGCATGACGGCGCTATCGCCCTGCTTCCGCTCTGAAGCGGGCAGCGCAGGCCGCGATACGCGTGGGATGATCCGCCAGCATCAATTCTGGAAAGTAGAATTGGTGTCGATCACCACGCCAGAAACCTCCGAGGCCGAGCATGAGCGGATGACGGCCAGCGCAGAAGGCATTCTGGAGGCGCTGAAACTGCCCTACCGGCGCATGCTGTTATGCACGGGGGACATGGGTTTCTCTGCACAACGTACCTATGACCTAGAAGTCTGGCTGCCGGGGCAAAACGATGGCACAGGTGCCTACCGCGAGATCTCGTCCTGCTCCAATTGCGGGGATTTCCAAGCGCGAAGGATGGAGTCCCGCACGCGTGCGAAAGGCGAGAAAGCGACCCGCTTTGTCCATACTTTGAATGGATCAGGCTTAGCGGTTGGGCGGACGTTGGTGGCCGTGCTGGAGAATTATCAACAAGAAGACGGCACTATTCGCGTGCCCGACGTTTTGGTGCCTTACATGGGCGGGCTTACTCAATTGGGATAGGCTTCAGCCATCGCCTGATAGCTATCGGCTACCAGTTCCTCGAGGACGCCGAGATCAATATCGCTTAGCTTGTTGATATAGAGACAGCCTTTGCCCGTGCCATGCTTGCCCAGCCGCGCGAGCAAGGTACCTGCACCCGTTGAATCAATTTTAAGATAGCAAACGAGTTTTGCCTTTCGAGGGGAAAATGCCACGCGAGGTGAATCCCCTTCGTGTCCGCTCTCATACTGGTAGTGGTAGGTGCCAAACCCAATGATAGAGGGTCCCCACATCACGGGCTCTTGCCCCGAGACCCGCTTGAACAGGTCGGCCAAGACTTGGCCCTCTTGAGCTCGCCCAGCGGGTTCCACTTCAGCGAGAAAGGCCGCAACACTATTGGCCTCCAGTTTTGTTTTGTTTTCCTTGGCCAACCTAATACACTCCGGTTGGAAGAAATTTTACGATTAACAAGTACAAATGAAAATGACCGCAGATCATCTTGTTCCGTTCGAGGCTATCCCTATGTTTGATTTTGTTTTTTATATCTCAGCCGGAACACTCGCTTTCGGTGTGGGGCTTGGCGTTAAAGGCATGTTTGATCCGATGTGGGCTGGACGGCTTGTTCGTTTGCAGCCTGAAAATGGGCAGCCGGAAGGCTATTCAGAGTTTCGCGCCACATTCGGTGGGATGTTTCTAGGCCTTCATTTGTCGGCCTTGGCGGTCATGGTTTTCTGCGGAGAAGAGGCTGGCATCGCGGCCTGTAGCGTTTTGGCAGCTGGCTGGTTGTTCACTGCCTTGGGTCGCTATTTGTCCTACAGCATGGACTCCGATACCCAGCACAGCCATGTTGTGCGATCGGTTGCGATAGAGGTGATTATTGGCTTGGCAATTGCCGTTTGGCCGATCACTTCAGTCATGAAGCTTTAGAATATTGGCTGTTCTACCTGGCTGATTGAGACTGCTACCTAGACTTTAAGTTTTAGAAACTTACCTCTTTGTAATTGGTAATTCGGGCTAGCAATCCTTATGTAACCCTCAAGGCGTCACGGGGGTGGCAACGGCTTTTGGCGTTGCGCCGATGCAGCCTAGTGATCCCCGTTGACCCAATGTGATTAGCGCAGCAGCATTTGCCGCGCTTTGCAGTAGAGGGTTTTTGGATGACACATTTTAGCAAGACATTTGGCTCGACAATTGCCCTAGCACTCGGCGCAGCAGCAGCCATGACTGGCCCTTCGTACGCAGATCGCACGGCAACGGAAAATCAGCGCGCGCAAGAGGGAAAACTTCTTCAAATGCCTGTGACGGATTTTCTGTTCAATTCGTCTATGATTAGCACCAGCAAAGTAGGTGAAGTGCTAAAGCCAGGCGAGGTGATTGCCCGCTTTGATGTCCAAGTTACCCAAACAGCGCGATTAAAAGTCGACACAATTTCTCGTCGCGGCAGCTATCCAAAGTCTGTGCCCGCTGGGACGGTTCTATTTCAAGTCCAATTAGATAATGGCGTGGGTTACTGCGCCCCTTTACTGCAGGATCAGGGTTTGCGGCGCGCCCAGTGCTTCCGGGATATCAATAAGGATGGCACGTTTGATGCGGGCTATGTCACCGATTATATTGACCGTGGATTACGTATCTATGGTGCGCGGTTGCAAGGCCTGTCGCCTATTCCTCAAACCCCCTATGAAGTGACGCCCGGCGATTTGATCCCCTCAGAGCCGGCAGACGTGGTTCTCCGCAGCATCTTTGGCAACACCATCAAGTTTGATTACAAACTGAACGGTGTCAAACTGAGCGAAAAAGAGTGCCAGATAGATGGTGAAAAGCACTGCCAAATTTTAGGCCAAACCTATCTGTTTGAAATCCAGTCTGGCGGCATCAAGATTGTCGCGCATGATGATCGAACTTCATCTTAAGCGATTCAAAGACATCACCAGCAGGCGGGCATCGCATCAAATATGTACGCATGCCCTTGACCCTAGCGGTCAGACAGTTCCATCGTCCCGGTAACAAGGCCTACGCTGAAGAGGCCAGACGGGGAGCTTAAGTGATGTCTACAGATCCTATTTTACCAGAAGAACTGTCGCGTGCGGTCGTCAGTCCGAAGACCTATGCGGATCAGGCTGTGATGGATGCCATTTTCGCAAAGATTCGGACGGACTATCCGTTGACAAAAACCCAGATGGCAGATTTTGAACCATTCTGGTTTGTGTCAAAGCATGCCGACATTCTGGAGATTAGTCGTCAGAACGACTTGTTTTTGAGTGGCGAATTGCCGACGACCCTGACGACCAAATCGGTCGATGAAAAGGTCCGCAAGCAAACAGGGGGCTCTCCGCATTTGATCCGTACCTTGGTGCAAATGGATGCACCGGATCATCCGAAGTTCCGTGTCATGACCCAAGCTTGGTTTATGCCGCAGAATTTGCGTAAGCTTGAAGACCAGATCCGCAAAATCGCCCGCATGTATGTTGATAAAATGGCTGGCATGGATGGGCAATGTGACTTCTTGAATGACATCGCGCTCTTTTTCCCGCTGCGTGTCATCATGGAAATTTTGGGCGTGCCAGAGGTGGATGAGCCACGCATGTTGAAGCTCACCCAGGAATTGTTTGGAGCGCAAGACCCAGAGATGAACCGGTCGGGTGGTGAGCTTCAGGACGAACAAAAGGCATTGGCTGATATTCAGGCCGTCCTGTTGGACTTCTTTATGTATTTCAACCAAATCACTGAAGCACGCCGGGCCAATCCGACTGAAGATGTTGCCACCGTGATTGCTAATGCAAAGATGGACGGGGAGCCGATTGGCGCATTTGAGGCCGTTAGCTATTACACCATTATTGCAACGGCCGGTCATGACACGACTTCTTCCTCGACCGCAGCAGGCCTTTATGGCTTGATCCAAAATCCAGACCAATTGGCAGCCGTTCAGAAAAATCTACACTTGATCAATGGCCTGGTTGATGAATCGATCCGATGGGCGACGCCAGTGCGCCACTTCATGCGCTCTGCAACCGCTGACTATGATTTGCGCGGCCAGACAATCAAGAAGGGGGATTGGCTGATGCTGTCCTATCCTTCTGGCAATCGTGACGAGGAAGTATTTGACGATCCTTATACCTTCCGTCTTGATCGCACCCCGAACAAGCATTTAGCCTTTGGCTATGGCGCGCATTTGTGTTTAGGCCAGCATTTGGCCAAGCTGGAGATGCGCATATTCTGGGAAGAACTCCTACCGCGCCTCAAATCCGTCGAATTTGCAGGCGAACCCAAGCTTTCGGAAGCCAATTTTGTTGGCGGGCTTAAGAACCTGCCAATCCGTTATATAATGGACTGATGATGCGTTTTGCACCTCTTGCGATATTTCTCACGCTTTCGGCCGGGGCTGGAGCCCAAGCCCAAGAAACAACGCCCGCTATTGCTCAGGCCCCTGTGCCAGAGGTGACTGTCAATCTTGGACGAAAAGCGCCTGCGACGCCCTCGATCGCACCATTGGAGACGAAGCAATTTGAGTTGCCGCAAGCGTTTGACCCAAATGCGGCGCCTGCCGCACCGAGAGAGGCGACGCCGCCGACCTTACCTAGTTCGGCAATATCACCAACCGTACCGGTTGGTCCTCTGACGCCAGCCGAGATTGCGCGCGAGATTGCCCCAAACTTCGATGTCTCGAGCGACTATACCCGCCTTGTACAATGCTATGGCACTGCTGATTTCATGGGCGCAATTACTCGCATCCAAGCCAGTCGACCTGGTGCACCAAAGCAGGTGGTAGGCGTCGCGCGCGAGATCATGGCGTTGAGTGACGCTATGCAGCCGATGGTTTTGGCGGCATCAACGGTACGTGGCGAACCCCGCTTTCGGGCCGATTATGATGCGTTCGCGCGCCAAGGCCAACGCGAGCTTGCTGGATCAAAAAATCCAAATGTCGTGATGCAACGCCGCTTAGCCACATTAGAGGCTTGCCGCCGCGATGTTATACGTTGGCGGAAAGAAGGTTAAACGACATGTCAAACTGGGTTTTGGGCGTAATTGGTGGCTCTGGACTGTACGACATCCCGGGCTTGTCAGGTGAATGGCGGACGATCGAGAGCCCTTGGGGCGAACCGTCTGATCAGATTTTTGATGCCGAACTGGATGGTCAACGCGTGGTGTTTCTGCCCCGCCATGGCCGCGGGCATCGTATTTCGCCATCCGAACTCAATAGCCGCGCGAACATTGACGTTCTGAAGCGGGCAGGGGTGACCGACATTTTGTCTATCTCCGCTGTTGGCTCGCTCAACGAAGCATTCCCACCCGGACATTTTGTTGTGGTGGATCAGTTTATTGACCGCACCTTCGCGCGGCCAAAAAGCTTCTTTGGTACCGGCTTGGTCGCTCATGTGTCGGTAGCCCATCCTATCTGCCCGCGTTTGGCAGGACTTGCGGCAGAAGCAGCGCGCCGCTCTGGTGCAGAGGTGACCGAAGGCGGCACCTATTTGGTGATGGAGGGCCCGCAGTTTTCAACGCTCGCGGAAAGCAACCTCTACCGCTCGTGGGGCTGCTCGGTGATTGGCATGACCAATATGCCCGAAGCCAAGCTCGCCCGAGAGGCCGAATTGCCCTACGCCTCGGTCTGTATGGTGACAGATTATGATTGTTGGAACGAAGATCATGCGGCCGTGGAAGTTTCAGCGATTCTAGAAGTCATGCATGCCAATTCGACCAAAGCAAAAGCGATGGTGGCGGACTTGGCACAGTCCTTGAAGTCGATTGAGCGGACGCCATCGCCCATCGATACGTGCTTGGATTCTGCGTTGATAACGTCCCCAGAAGCCCGCGACCCTGCGCTTCTGGCCAGACTTTCAGCGGTAGCCGGGCGGGTGCTTTAAGGGCTGGTCTTCACTTCTCCGCGAGCCTGGCTGGAAAATGGGCTTTGGGTGAGCGTGGCCTTTGCCATGCCCCCCTGCCTCAAGTAGGCAGAGCCACTGAAGTCGCGAGGTTCCATTTGGCAATCTCCGACAGTCAGTGAAGGTCAAAAGTCTCACCGTGCGACAGTATTTAGCGGCCAGCGTCGCGTTCTTCTTGGTTGCCTCTTTACCAGGTCATTCGAGGGCCCAGACGACAGAGGGCAAGAGCGCATCTGCGGGCCAAGAACGGATTTTGCCTGACTGGCTGAAGATCTCTGGCGAAGCGCGCGTTCGTTACGAAAGCCTTGACGGACAGTTCCGCGCGGGCGGCAGAGGCGGCGATCAAGCTTTGGCGTTTCGCACGCTGATCTTGGCGGAAGCGAAGTTTGAACCCGTCACTTTTGGTCTTGAGTTACAAGATAGTCGCAAGGAGCTGAATGATGCGGGATCCACGCTCAGCGCGTCGCTCGTAAATCCGCTCGATGTCCTGCAGGCTTACGCGTCCTTTGATTTGAGTGAAATGGGCTTTGCCACAGCGTTAAATCAGGACAAGGCGCGCCTGAAGCTTGGACGGCAAACCTTGGATATAGGCGGTCGGCGTATCCTAGAGCGTCCAGACATGGCTAATGTGCTGTTAAACTTCACTGGGGCTTATTGGCAGTCGAGTAATGCGCGCGGCGATGCGTGGAATGTTTTTGCTGTGGTGCCAGTAGGGCGCTTGCCGCAAGATCGCGCCAGCCTCGAAAAGAATGAGACGCAGGCTGACCGCGAGGAATGGTCGCGGCTGTTCTTGGGCGTGCATTATCGCCGCGCCAATCTGCTCGGCGACCTGTTGCCAGAGACGTCGGGGGAATTGTTCGTCTTTCGCTTGAAAGAGCATGATACGGTCAGAACCAATACCCCCAATCGCGACTATCTGCAGCCGGGCTTTCGCGTGTTCCGGCCACCTCAAAAGAGCCAATGGGATTTTGAATTAGATACCTCGTGGCGCACCGGGACCCGCCGGGCAAGTGCTGCGCTAACCGAAACGTTTGACCTAAAGGTAAGGACCTTCGCCGCCCACGCCCATTTTGGCTATACATTTGATTTGCCTTTGCAGCCGCGGGTCGGGATTGATTGGGATTTTGCCTCGGGCGACCGTAATCCAAACGACTTAAACTTCGATCAGGCCGAACGCTTGTTTGGTGGGCGGCGGACTGATCTGGGTAATACAGGCATTCATGGGCCACTGACCCCTGCAAATATCAATGCCGCTGGTGGCCGGATTGAGGTCCGGCCTAATGCCCGTTCGGACCTGCGTTTGGCTTTCAAGCACGCCCATCTGGACGAAGCGCGCGATGCGTGGGTTGTGGCGCGAGTTCAGGATCGCACCGGCCAGTCTGGCACCTTTATCGGCACAACGATTGATGGCCGCGCCCGCTATTGGCTACAGCCCAATAAGCTGCGGTTAGAAGTGGGTGCATCTGCTTTAATCCCGGGCCGCTTTGCAAGGACTGCGCCCAATGCGTCACGCCAAGGGACAACCCATTATGGCTATATGGCTTTAACCCGCGTTTTCTGACGCGCATTTAGCTACGATCGAATAGATCAAGCGTGCGTGCCCAAGCAAGATCTGCTTGTGTCGGGTCAAAATCATGCCCGCGGTCTGAGAAGAAGCCGTGGCCAGCCGGATACATATGGATCGGCACTTGGGGATGGGCGACGCGGACTTCATTGACCAAGTTCAAGGGGATGCCGGGGTCGGCATCGCCATAATGCAGTTCAATCGGCACATTTGGAGTTTCGGCCAGAAACATATTGATCATCCGGCCATAAAAGCCCGAGGCAGCCGTTACGCTTGCGCAGCGGCAAGCGGCCACCCATGCGACAGTCCCGCCCCAACAAAAGCCCGTTACAAAAATGCGCGACTGAGTTTCACCCAAGACGTCAATCGCGGCTTGGGTTTCGGCCGTGACTTGGTCCCACGACGTAGCACGTACGGCAGAAAGGCCCTTTTGAATCCCGTCTTGATCATAAGGGGCTGTAAAGCCTGTTTCGATGCGGTCGAAATAGGCAGGCGCAATCACATCATAGCCATCCCCGGCAAACCGGGCGCACAAGGTACGAATATTCGCATTCAGGCCGAAAATCTCCTGCGCCACCACCAAACCGCCGCGGCGTTGATTGCCATGGGCAGGCTCAAACAACGCTGGAATACCCGTTGAAAGATTGATCATGGGCATGACTTTATCCCCGCATGGCTGTGTCGAGTTTTTCTTCGGTGATAGGATAGCCAAGGTCAGCGCGAATCTTCAAGACGCCATCTTCGATGACAGGCTGAACGATCCCTTGCGGGCGCGCGGCAACATCGGCCAGAGCCTGCTCAACGGTTTTGGATAGGCCCAAAAGCTCCAGGTTACGCGCGGTCGGAAAAATGATCTTGCGGCGGCCTGCTGCCAGATCATCTAAGGCCGCTTGCGGCTTAATCCAAACAAGATCGACCGCCTCGCTGCCATCTTGCACGCCGTCTTGGCCTGCCGGGACAGGTGTTAGATAAAAGCGCGTATCAAAGCGTTTATGTAAAGCAGGGGGCGGGATCCAGCGCGCAAAGGGGCGAAGCGTGCTCGTTGCTAGCTTCAGGCCATGGCCGCGCACCAAGGGCTGAAACAAAGTCGCATCGCGGTCTACCCGCTTGCGCATATCGGTTAAGTCCAGCGCCTTTTCGCCTATCGACTCACCATTGCGGGTTGCGAGTAAGATGCCCGTCTCTTCATAGGCCTCTCTCAAGGCAGCCACACGTGCAGCGCGTTCATCAGCGTCCAAGCCTTCAAGGCCCTCAGCCGCTTCTAGCCAGCCCTCATCAAAGTCAGCGGGGTCGACTTTCCCGCCCGGCCACACCATCGCGCCGCCAGCAAAGCCGATATTGGCGTGGCGTTCTACCATCATGACTTCCAGTCCGTTTGCGCCATCACGCACTAACAAAATCGTTGCAGCTGGGAATAAAGTGTCATCCATTTTGAGGTTTCCGTTTCGTCATGACCTTGCAAACTGCGCGGCGGCGTTCCACACGCTCTGTCATGAACGACGTTGTGACCCATGCCAAGCATCTTTTGAACCAATCTGGCCAGCCAAAGCGGCGGGCGGTTCCCCGTGTCAGCCCACGCCTGCATCAGGCCGATCACCACATGGTCGGTGAAGAAGGGGCGCAGATTGCCAGCTGGCATCTGTTAGGACACCGTTATGAGGCTCCGCCTGTGCTATTGGTGCATGGGTGGGAAGATGATACCAGTCTATGGTCGCCCCTTATCGATCTTTTGAATCAGCGTGGCCGCAGCATTGTTGCCTTTGATCTGCCGGGTCACGGCCACTCTGACGGGGATCGCTGCAGCTTGGAATTGGCGGCTGACGCCATCTTGGCATTGCAAGCGCGCTTTGGTCCTTTTGCAGGCGCAGCAACCCACTCGTTTGGCGGCCCAGCCTTGGCAAAAGCATTCCAACATGGGCTAGAGCTAGACCATGTCGTGTTGATTTCCCCGCCGGTGGCCCAAGCACGCCAGTTTGAGCGGGCTTGGCGGCGCTATGGCGTCGACGAGCCGATGATTGAAGCAGCGTTGGCGCTTGGCCATCAAGAGGGCCGTTTCTTTGACTTGGCAGCCGCTGCACCAAGCATGAAGGCAGAAGCCTTGTTCATTCATTCGCTCGATGACGAGCAATGCCCGGCTTCAGAAGGCAAACGTGCCGCAGAAGCTTGGCCCGGGGCGCGTTTTTGGCCTGTCGACGGCCTCGGCCATCGCGCCTTGGTACAAGATGACGAAGTGGTTTCGATGGCAGCAAGCTGGCTAGATTCCTAAGGCGCACCATAGTCTGAAGCGTCCCCCGCGTTACGATGGAAGGCAAGGCGGCCTGCATAGTCGCGTGGGTCCTTCTTGCGCACCAAGGCCCCGTCCATCGGCGTCATCCAATCGACCAAGCGGGTAAGGAAGAAGCGCAGCGCCGCGCCGCGCGCCAAAAGGGGCAGCGCAGCGCGTTCTGCTGCACTCAAGGGCCGCACACTCTCATAGCCAGAAATGAGGGCGCGGCCTTTGACCATATCAAACTCCCGCCCATTGGCTTCAAAGCACCACGCATTCAACATTACCGCCACGTCATAAGCCAAAAAATCGTTGCAAGCGAAATAGAAATCGATCAGGCCGCTAACCTCATCACCCAGAAACAAGACATTATCGGGAAACAAATCGGCATGGATGATCCCCCGCGGAAGATCGGAGGGCCAATCAGACTTAAAGCGCTCAAGATCGCTTTGGATCGCAGCAGCAATGCCCGGTTCTAGCGCTTCTGCATGGCGCGCCCGGCCTTTCCAAAGGTCAGCCCAATTATCAGGCCCCAAGTCATTCGGCCGCGACAAAGGAAAGCCTTCTAGCGCCTGATGCAACTGGGCCAGTGCGGCACCCACCGCGCGCGCATGGCTGGCCGGTGGGCGCTTGGACGAGACCCCGTCGAGGAAACTGCATAAGGCTGTGGG
>JBEAVQ010000069.1:0-13320 GCA_041160865.1 Pseudomonadota bacterium
GTGTATGAACCAACACCTAATGCTAAGAACATAAATCCAAGTTGACTCACTGTAGAATATGCTAATACTTTCTTAATATCGTTTTGTGCTAAACCAATAGTTGCTGCAAATAAAGCTGTTGCTACACCTACACCAGCAATTACAGCACAAGTAGTTGGAGATAAAGTAAACAGAATATTTGAACGAATAATCATGTAAATACCAGCCGTAACCATTGTAGCTGCGTGAATAAGTGCAGATACAGGCGTTGGTCCAGCCATTGCATCTGGTAACCAAGTAAATAATGGTAACTGAGCTGATTTACCAGTTGCTCCAACAAATAACAATAAAGTTATTGCTGTTAACATTACACTTCCTGTTCCTAATTTAGATGCAGATGCAATAACATCAGCAAATTGTACCGAACCAAATTGATTGAAAATCAAGAAAATGGCAAGGATAAAACCTAAATCACCTACACGGTTAACAATAAAAGCTTTCTTCCGGCATAACCACAGAGGCTGCCGCCCAATGCAAAAGTGGTTATAATCAGCACCAGGTTAAGCCCGTTTACCTTCCATCTATGTTTCAACTTTTCAAACATTCGGCAAAAGTGGGTTAAAAATTTGTGATTTGGCTTACTTGCGCCAAAAAAAAGCAAACAACAAAGGCCCAAGCAGCATAACCAATGTCGAACAAGCGAAACTGATGCACATAAGCAATCAGAGCAACCGCCAGACCCCCGGTCAGTAATTTGGCGACGGTGTTGCCAAAGCCCATAGTTATGCTGGCCGCGGCATCCTTGGCTTCATACGTCACATCGCCGACGTGACGGGCGCGCAGCATTTCTGCGACGACAAAAACGCCAAACAAAGGAATCGCCCAAGTAACCGGATCAGGTAGGTTCATACGGGTGGACCTCTTCCTAGATTAGCTAACGCTTGCCGCACTTCATCGGCATTTGCCTTAATATACACGGGCTCAAAGCCAAAATCAGGAAAAGAGATATGCAGACGATCTTCTGCGATTACCATGATTTTCGCCTGATCTAGACTGCGAACTAAGAGCTTATCCCCTAAAATCGTTGCAACATAGCCTGATTTGTCAGCGCTATAGGCCACAGCGGCCTTTTGGTTGTGTGAAATTAGCACGTCAAACTCTGACTGAAGACCAGAGTATGCCTGAACAGCCTTTGCCACTTCGACTTTATCTTTAAACCTTCGATCAACGCTCAGTCCAAGCCGGAACCCAACAAAGGCCAATAGCGCCGTGCCAGCAGCGGCCATCAGGACGGTAAGTAAAGCCGCGTTCACGCCACAACCTCTTGTGAGACAAGGCGGATCAAGACGTCGGCCGCTTTGACTTGCCGACCCTCTTGAACATAGGTTTCAGCAATCACGCCGTCGCGGCTTGCAGTCAAGGCATGCTCCATCTTCATCGCTTCCAGCACGACCAAGACTTGGCCTTTTGTTACTTTCTGTCCGGCTTCAGCTTGAACCATCGCGATTTTGCCAGGTAGTGGGGCCTTAATCTCGTCGCTGGCTTCTAAGCTGTCCGCGCTCGCATCCGCAGATGGGAATGGATAGCGCCATACCTCGCCGCGCTCGGCCAAACTGGCACCGGAATCATCCACGAATAAGGTAGCGGCAATATCCCCTCGCCCATCGCCTTGATTGCCCCTGCTCTCAGCAATCAAAATCGTCCAATCGCGGGGCTCGCCATAAGCATGAATCAAACGGCGCGGCACGACCGCGTGATCGCCGCCAAAGCCCGCACTGAGCTGCACCTCATCGCTATGAAGGTCGACCACCACGCGCCGCTCATCAAGGGTGAACCCGACCGACAAATGGGCAGGGGCATTGAGACGCCAGCCATCTGGCATATCAAAAGGCGAAGCGTCGTCTGGCACTTCAAGCTCGCGGGCGATCTGCACGCCAATGGCTGCCAGTCCTAACCGGCGCGCTGCAAGGGCATCTGGCTTAACAAGTTCTCCCGCCTCATCTTCCAACAGCCCCGTATGGACACCACCTTCGACAAAGCTTGGCAACAGACAGAGGCGGGCCAAATAGCCGTTATTGGTGGTGATACCCGTTATTACCCGGCTCTCTAGGTGAGCCTGTAACCGCGCCAGTGCTTCAACACGATCTGCGCCATGCGCGATCGCCTTTTCGACGAGGGAATCATAGGCGTCTGGGAAAGTGTCACCGACTTCAAAGCCGGAATCGACCCGAATCGTTCCATCGTCCGGCAGGCCAGCGATGACGCCGGACGATGGCAGAAACCCTTGTGCTGGATCTTCGGCGACAATCCGCGCTTCAATAGCAGCACCGTTCAATATGATTTTGTCTTGGCTGAGTGGGAGGGCCTCACCTGCGGCCACCCGCAACTGCCACTCGACCAAATCCAGCCCTAGCACAGCCTCAGTCACCGGATGCTCAACTTGCAAGCGGGTGTTCATTTCCAAGAACCAAAAGCCATCTGGTCTCAAGGGCCCCGTGCCATCTGCCACAAATTCTACCGTGCCAGCATTGGAGTAATTCACCGCCTTAGCGATCTTAAGCGCGGCAGCAGTTAAGCTGGCGCGCACGTCTTCGGTCATCCCGGGTGCGGGGGCTTCTTCAATCAGCTTCTGTCTGCGGCGTTGGATAGAGCAGTCGCGTTCAAAAAGATGGACAAGGTTGCCGTGTTGATCGCCGAACACCTGCACCTCAATGTGACGGGGACGCAGGACTAAAAGTTCTAACATCACGCGGTCATCGCCAAAAGCTGCAGCCGCCTCGCGACGTGCAGACTCGAGCGCTGGAATGAAGGCCGCAAGCTCTTCAACCACGCGAATGCCGCGACCGCCGCCACCCGCAACAGCCTTGATTAAGAGCGGAAAACCAATCTTTTCAGCTTCAGCCTGCAGCCGCGCCGGGTCTTGATCTACGTCCCAATAGCCCGGCAAAACGGGCGCACCAACCTCAACCGCAATTGCTTTGGCTCGATCTTTCAGGCCCATGTCGCGGATAGCGTCTGGACGTGGCCCAACAAAGGCGATGCCAGCGGCCGCACAGCTTTCAGCAAACTCAGCATTTTCGGATAAAAAACCGTAGCCTGGATGAATAGCTTCAGCGCCGAAATCCAAAGCGGCCTGCAAAATAAGGTCACCTCGAAGATAGGAATCTTTGGCGGCCGCAGGGCCCAAACGCACCGCTTGGTCTGCTTCACGGACGTGCTTGGAGCCTTTATCCGCGTCGGAATAGACGGCTATGGTCTTCATGCCCAAACGACGCGCGGTGCGGATGACACGGCAAGCAATTTCGCCCCGATTGGCAATCAACAAAGTTTTGAACACGTCTCGTCCCCAGAGATTTTGCTAGCCCGTAAAACAAGTCTTCAAAACTCACTCTCAGACCGGTTGGGCGCAACCTTCGGCCACGCCTTAACCTTGGTCAAGACTTGTGGTCAGCCGACAGCTCCCAAGATGATTATCGATGTGAAGAAAAGGCCCAAAGTTATCGGTGCAAATACGAAAATGAAGATTGTTGTTCGCCACAGGGCTGAAAACCAGCCGAGCGCATAGGCTCCCTTGAACTGGAAATAGGTGTGGCAGAGCACGGCTAAGAAGATCCATCCGGCATGGTGTGACCAGTCAACCCAATGCGAAGTCAATGCAAGCCCAAGAAACAAAAACGACATGAAAGACACGGAATAAAGGGCGAATACTGCGTGATCGTACAAAGTTACCCCGCGCTTCCAAAACAAAAGTAGCCAAATGAAAGGAAGACTTATCGGGATTAACAGGAACGAGAATTTATAAACGGCATTCTGCAATTTATACAAAAATAGCTCTGGATTCTCGAGCTTGTGTTTGAGTTTTTTATTGAACGTTGGCCAAGGGGTATCGACTTTTACATCCTCCTTCAAGAACTTGGCGAACGAGGCCTGAAAGTCCTCTCCTTCAATTGAAACATTCTTGGCTTCGCCTTTGGTCGCCTCTTTGGGGGCAGCCTTCACGACAGCAATGGCGGCATCCACAGCTGCAACGGCAATCTTGTCGCCCGATGCCAAAGCAGCCTTGCGTTCGGCCTCCAGTTCAGAAAGTTGTTTTTCCTTGGTCTCCCCCGAAACAACATCGGGCGTCGCTTTCGATGATTTGGTTAAATTGGCTTCAGCCGCCGTGGACACTGCTTGTGGATCTGTGGCGGGCTTTGCAGCATCGCGTTCCGCGTTTCGGTAGCGCACGATCACAGCTTCTAGGGCCGTTGCAGCAGCTATGACTTCCTGTTGTCCATTTAGAACATCCACGGGATCTTGTTCGGCAACGGGCTTGGCCTTTTCTGTCGCGAGTTGCTCTCGCGCCAACTTCAAGTCCGCACGCGCCTCTCTCAAATCTGCCAAAGCCGTCGTCATGCGTTCGCGCGATGCGCTGTCTCGGTCAGCCGCCGTTTCGGTGGTCTGCTTTACAAAGCCTGGGCCTCCAACAAAGGCAAAGGCTAAGAACATAGCAAAGATTGACCCTAGGAATACAGTCGCGGGCGGCACATAGCGGTTGCGGTGGCCCATGACATAATTACGCGTCATCGTTCCGGGACGAAAAACCAGCATCGGCAGAGAGCGCCACATCTTGGAATCAATGTGCGTGATCCCATGCACGACTTCTTCCAACACATGCACAAAGGAGCGGTGAACATGGGCAGTCTGGCCGCACGCGTGGCAATAATCGCCCGCTAGAATGGTTCCACAGTTTTTGCACGCGGTGCCGATCAGGGCGTTGCGATGCTTTCCAGCGCTACCAGAGGGCGAATCAACTGCCAAGGGTCCTGACTTTTCAAGATTAAGTTCTGCCGCACCGTCCATAATCGCCCCTCACCCGCCAGCCTAGCCTTGGCTGTGCAGGCGAAAGCGGTCAAGACCCCCTTAGGACCGATTTACCCAAGCAGGTGGCCTTTTCTCCAGAAAAGCGGCAAGGCCTTCTTGCCCTTCCGCGCTCGCCCGACGCTTGGCGATACGTTTTGCCGTTTCGTGGGCAAGGTGCATATCTATGGGCTGGTCCGTCACATCGCGGACCAATTGCTTGGCTTCGCGCACGGCTTCTGGCGCTGCGGTAAAGGCCAGATCGGCGATCTTTTCTTCCCGCTTTGCCAAATCATCAAGGTCACTTGCAACCTCTTGAATCAAGCCCAAGGCCAAGGCGCGCTCGGCATCAAAGGGCATGGCGGTGGCAAACAAGGCGCGCGCTTGCCGGGCCCCAATTGCTTCAACCACATAGGGTGAGATCGTGGCGGGCGTCAGGCCTAGGCGGACTTCGGTGAAGCAAAAGCGCGTCCCGGTTAGAGCGATCGCATAGTCGCACGCGGCAACAAGGCCAGCGCCGCCGCCAAAGGCACCCCCTTGAACTAAGGCAACCGTCAATTGCGGCAGACTGTGAAGAGCCAGCAGCATCTTGGCCAAGGCAACAGCATCGGCTTCATTATCTTCTTCATCGTGACGGGCTTGGCGTTGCATCCACTCAAGGTCTGCGCCGGCACAGAAGGTTGTTCCGGCACCCTTGATCAAGACAATTCGGATCCCTTCAGACACACGTAGCGTCTCAAAGATGTCGATCAAAGAAGAAATCGTTTCTTCGTCAAAGGCATTCTTCTTGTCCGGACGGTTTAGTGTGACCATCGCGGCGCCATCGGGCGAAATCTGCAAGAGAACGGGGTTGGCGCTTTGGTCTGCTTCTACCATCTGAGTTTCTCTCCTATTACATCCGGAAAACACCGAAACGGGGTGGTCCAATGGGGGCACCTGCGACACTGGCCAAAGACATGGAAACCACGCGCCTTGTTTGTGCGGGATCAATGATGCCATCATCCCACAAACGCGCTGTGGAATAATACGGATCGCCCTCTTCTTCATATTTCTGCCGAATGGGGCTTTTGAAAGCTTCCTCCTCATCGGCAGACCAAGCGCCACCTTTGGATTCAATACCGTCCCGGCGCAGAGAAGCCAGCACGCTTGCGGCCTGTTCGCCGCCCATTACACTAGTGCGAGCATTGGGCCAAGTCCAAAGAAAACGCGGCGAGTAGGAACGGCCACACATGGCGTAATTGCCCGCGCCATAAGAGCCGCCAATCACAACGGTGAGCTTGGGAACATTGGCGCAGGCCACCGCCGTCACCATTTTAGCGCCATCCTTGGCGATGCCGCCTGCTTCATAATCCTTACCAACCATAAAGCCAGATATGTTCTGCAAAAACAGCAACGGAATTTTGCGTTGACAGGCGAGTTCGATGAAGTGCGCGCCCTTCTGGGCACTTTCAGAAAACAACACGCCATTATTGGCTAGAATCGCCACAGGCCAACCATCAATATGAGCAAAACCGGTAACCAGGGTTTCGCCATAAAGCTTTTTAAACTCATGGAACTCTGAGCCATCGACGAGCCGCGCGATGATTTCACGCACATCATAGGGGGTACGCACATCGTCTGGAATGATGCCGTAAAGTTCAGCCTCCGACTCCAATGGCGCACGTGGTGTGATACGGCGAATATGGCCTTCTGGTTCGTCCAACGTTGCCACACATTGGCGGGCCAACTCTAAGGCATGGGCGTCTGACACCGCATAATGGTCTGCTACACCGGATTTACGGGCGTGGACATCTGCGCCGCCCAGGTCTTCTGCTGTGACGGTTTCGCCTGTGGCCGCTTTCACCAATGGCGGGCCGCCCAGGAAGATCGTACCTTGTTTACGGACAATGATAGTCTCATCACTCATCGCCGGGACATAAGCCCCTCCCGCCGTACAGGAGCCCATAACAACAGCAATTTGGGCCAAGCCCATCGCACTCATATTCGCTTGATTAAAAAAGATACGACCAAAATTATCTCGGTCTGGAAAGACCTCCGCCTGGTGGGGCAAGTTTGCTCCGCCAGAATCGACCAGATAAATGCAGGGCAAACGGTTTTCCATCGCCACTTCTTGCGCACGCACATGCTTCTTGACGGTCATGGGGTAATACGTGCCACCTTTGACCGTCGGGTCATTACACACAATCATAGCCGGACGACCGCAGACATGGCCAATACCCGTGATCAGGCCGGCACCGGGAATATCCTCTCCATAAAGCCCATTGGCCGCCAAAGCCGACAGCTCCAGAAACGGGCTACCCGGATCAAGGAGCGCCTCAACACGAGCACGGGGGAGCAATTTACCACGGCTTTCATGGCGTTGTCGGGATTCCTCTGACCCGCCTAACGCAGAGCGGCTGGTATGGAGGCGCAAATGCTCTACAAGGCCTGCCATCTTTTCCTGATTACAAGCGAATGCCGGCGAGGCAGAATCGATTCGACTGGTCAAACGGCTCAAGTGACACTCCACAGTCAGATTTTATCGCACGTATCGGCGTTGACACTCGTTTAACAGGCTTCTGTCACAATGTCATAGACATAGGTTCACTCTGGGCCAGTACAGCTTGCCCCTTACGAGGCCTTTAGTGCATTTAGCTTGGCTCCGACCGGCAGTGTTTAGAATAAATGAGGACAGCCTTATGAAGATCATCACAATAGCCTTCTCTGCCCTCGCCCTAACGAGTGCTCTTTCCCCTGTCGCCGCTTTTGCAATTGAACCCGCGTGGGTTGGTGTTCGCGCTGGTACGAACGGTGTCGGGGGCGAAGTCGGTGTGCGTATCTTGCCGACCGTGGTTTTGCGCGGCGTCGTCCAAAGCTATGACTATGGCTACGATCAGACCATTGACGACATTGCCTATAATGGCACGATGAAGCTCGGGTCTTATGGTTTGCAAGCTGACTTTCGTCCGCCTGTTGTGCCTTTCTATTTGACAGCCGGTATCTTTACCAATGACAACCAGTTTGACTTGGTCGCGACCCCTGCAACCAATGTTGTGATCGGCAACACGACCTATACCCCAGCCCAAGTCGGCACATTGAACACCAAAGCGACGTTTGACGATGTCGCTTATTTTGTTGGTGCAGGCGTAAAACTGGAACTGGGCCCGATCGAAACAGCACTTGAAGCAGGTGTCTATTACCAAGGCGATCCGAAAGTGGTTTACACCTCGACCGGCCTTCTGGCATCCAATCCGTCGTTCCAAGCGGATTTGGCACTTGAGTCCGCGAAAATCGTGGATGAATTGGACGCAGCACGTTATTGGCCGATGGTAACCCTTCATGGTCGCTATAAATTCTAAGTCACTAAGGAGAACCGCCATGAAGCACAGCTGGACGTTGTTTCATGACGGTTACTTCCAATGACACCCTTTGACTTTGCCGCCATTCCTTTTTTGAGAGATGCTGACCCGGCAGCCATCAAAGACGTTGAAAAATCCGCAATTTGGTACTCATTACCCGGCGGCTGGCCGCTATTCTTAGAGAGCGAGCCAGCTGACACCTTATGGTTTGTCCGCTCAGGGTCGTTGGGTGCTTTCCGGCGTGGCAGCGATGGGTCCAACGAGTTTATCGGCCATATTCGTCAAGGCGAACCTGTCGGCGAAATGGCTCTGGTGGCGGGCGAGCCTCACAGTGCGTCTGTCTTTGCGCTGCGGGACACCGAACTTCTGGCGTTAGATCGGGCCGCGTTTAATCGCTTGATCCGACGCCATCCTCAGTTGATGCAAAATCTAGCGCGAACCATGTTGTTTCGGTCGCGCCAAAACCGCCGGCGCAATCCCCGCTCTGATCCACGAGTATTTGGACTATTAGCCGCTTCGCCCTCCATCGATATTCTCAAACGCGCTCATATTTTGAAGGATGCGCTCGCTAAACTCGGCAAGCGAGCCATCGTGGTCGGCCCTGAAGCCGTTACACAAACGGCCTCTTGGTTTGATGAAATTGAGACATGGAACGATATCGTCCTTCTAGCTGCTGACCTAGGTGATGGCGGGTGGACTAAGCTCTGTTTGCGGCAGGCAGACAGGCTTTGGGTGTTTGGTCGTGCCGATACACCCCCGCCGGAAATGATCCTCCCCGTAGGCTCGTCCCCTGCCCGCCAGTTTCAATTGGTCGATACCATTTTGATTGCGCCACAAGATCGTTCTGTCATGGAGGTCAAGGGCTCCTATTCCAAAGTTTGGAGCGGCGCGACGCAGAGCCAGCGGTTGTTTCATTGGCGACAGGATCAACAGCAAGATGTGATGATGCTGGCGCGTATCCTATCGGGCACATCGATTGGTTTGGTGTTAGGCGGAGGCGGTGCCCGCGCCTATGCCCATATTGGAGTGGTACGGGCCCTGCGTGAGACCGGTATCTCGTTCGACTTTGTCGGCGGCACCTCGATGGGTGGGGTGATTGCAGCCTGTGTTGCCTTGGGTTGGGATGATGGAGAGATTGAGCGGCGGATCTGGGACAGTTTCGTTCGCGACAATCCGTTGAATGATTATGTGCTGCCGGTTGTCGCGATGACCTCTGGGGCTAAGGTCGATCAAAGGCTTTTGAAAAATTTCGGCGATATTCTCATTGAAGACATGCCACGCTCCTTTTTTTGCCTCTCGACCAATTTGACATTAGGCATGCCCAAGCTTCACCGTAGCGGCGTCTTACGAGACGCGTTGCGGGCCTCCATCGCGCTACCTGGAATCTTGCCCCCTGTGGTGTCTGGTGATGACATTCTGGTTGACGGTGCCGTGCTCGATAACTTCCCGATCAACTCCATGATCGATCTCCATCGCGGACCCAATATTGGGGTGGACGTGACCCGTCAACGCGCCTTGAATCCAGACGAATTTCGTAAGCCTGAGGGGTTCTTCAGTTGGATTACCCGCCATGGACTGCACGCCGCTCCGCCCATTGCCGAACTGCTGATGCGTTCGGCAACCGCAACGCTCGACTCAGCGAAATCCCGCGACAAAACCGATTTTTTGATCGTACCGGACATGGCCGGGATTCAGCTACGCGATTGGAAGGCCTTTGATGCCGCCGTCGAGACCGGGTATCGCGCAGCAACCCGTGCCATCCAAAGCGCACCGAATGTACTCAAACCGCTTCTCGGTTAATACCTTGGGCAAGTGTGCGGCAGTTATCATGGAAAGTCGCCTGATTTTATGTCGCTCTTGCCCATTTTCTGCCGCAAGCAGGCTCTAAAGCGATTAACCAAGCTTATAGTTAAAGGGATTTGACGTGCGATTAATTGTAGCCTCAGGGGTGGCGTTGGCAGTTGTTGGGTCGTTTGGATTAGGCGTTGTGGTGGGCAAGTTCGTTTTGTCCCCAAACCAGCCCCTCGCCAGTGCTCCCACCAATGCGATCATGGGGCCAGTCGGCTTAGATAATCCTTTGGCCGATCCCGATGCAGTTTTGTCTACCGACCCAAGCGTCAGGGCACCTGCTCCGCCCGCTATGCCTGCACCGCCGCTAACCGGCCCAAATGAATTGGTAATCCCAACCCCCGCCCCATTGGTCACCGGCGAAGGGCCGCGCGCCGAATCAGACGCTGCTATGGCAGCAGGCAGCCCGGTCCCCCAATGCGACGTTAAAGTAAGCCAAGCGACCGCAATCCGGTCTTGGAAGGCAGCCGACCGCGTGACCATTATGGCGACCGGCACTGACTGTGCGTCTGGCAGTATAAGGGTGACCTTGGAAACAAATGAAGGGCGCGCGCTTTACACGCTACAAGCCCCGGCCCGCGACTTTGGTATCCCAGCAACCGCAAGCACTGATCAAATTCGCGATCGCTTAACGACGCTGTTACCTGCTCAGGCGGTAAAGTCATCCGCCTATCCCGCTTGGGCGGAGGGCAGCGAAAGCCCAACACGCAGCGAGTTTACGCGCGAGACCTATGAAGCCATTCGCCAAGCCGATGCGCCGGTGGTCTGCCTTAAGCTACCAACGTCGGCCCAACGCTGCGTCGCCCAAGACCCAAAATCAGGCCAATTGCGAGTGTTTGCCCGCGGCTGAGGATTGATCACGTTTCCGTGATTAAATTGCAGTCATGATTGCGTTCTGGGGGTGCATCCGCGCACAATTTGGCCCATCCATATGCCCAACGAAAGATGTGGTTTCTTGTTTCGTGGGGGATGTATAAACGATGGAACGTAGGGATTTTTTGGCGGGGAGTGTCGCAACCTTGACTCAAACTACTGGTTCGGTCGCACTGGCCGCAAGAGCGAAAGCAAAAGCCCCTGCGCGGCTAAACCCACTTTTGGCGAAGTGGGACACACCGTGGGGCGTACCGCCCTTTGCTCAAATCAAGACCAGCGATTTTGAACCCGCAATCGACATTGGCATGGCGCGCGGTCGGGCGGAAATCGATGTGATTTCGGCGGCAAAGACCCCTGCCACATTTGAGACAGTTATCGTCCCAATGGAAAAGGCCGGCCAAGACCTCAACCGCGCCACCACGGTTTTCTATAATATGACAGGCATGCTCAGCACACCGGCGATTCAAAAGATTGAAGGCGGTCTGTCCTCTAAGCTTTCGGCCCATGCCAGCGCGATTAATCAAGACCCAAAGATTTTTGCGCGCGTAAAAGCTGCCTATGACAGTCGTGCCGCCCAAAATCTGACCGGGCCTCAAACCAAGCTGTTGGAAGAGACTTATGCTGGATTTGTCCGCAGTGGTGCGCTTCTCAACGTGGCCCAGAAAAAGCGGGTAGCAGAGATTGATGCCCGCCTTTCCACGCTTCAGGTTGAGTTTGGTCAAAATGTACTGGCAGACCAGTCGAGCTTTGCCTTGCCCTTGAAGACCAAGGAAGATTTAGCGGGCCTTTCGGAAAGCTTTATCGCTGCCGCCGCTGCAGAAGCCAAAGAGCGTAAGATTGATGCTTTGGCTGTGGTGACTTTGTCGCGTTCAAGCTTTGAGCCCTTCTTGACCATGTCGACCCGGCGCGATCTGCGCGAGGCCGTCCAAAAAGGCTGGATGGCGGTCAGTGGCACCCTAGGCAAAAGCGATAACCGGCCACTGATCCCAGAGATCGTCAATCTGCGCAACGAAAAGGCCAAGCTGTTAGGCTTTAAGTCGTTTGCCCATTTCCAGCTCGATAACAAAATGGCCAAAACGCCGGAAGCGGCGATGGACATGATGATGGGTGTCTGGAAGGCTTCGCTAGCCACCGCCAAGCGCGAACGCGCCATGTTGCAGGAATTGGCAGCAGCCGAGGGCCTCGAAGGCCCGCTCAAGTCTTGGGACTGGTGGCATTATGCAGAGAAAGTCCGTAAAGCGAAGTTCGATGTCGATGAGTCCGAGACCAAGCCCTATTTCGAACTGGGCAATATGATCGAAGCCATCCATTGGCATGCGACACGTTTGTTTGGCATCTCGTTCAAGAAGATCAGCGCCGTGCCGACTTGGCATCCCGATGTCGTTGTTTATGAAGTTTCAGATCCAACTGGCAAGCCGATGGCCTTGTGGTATGGCGATTTCTTTGCCCGCCAAACCAAGCAATCAGGCGCGTGGATGAGCAGTTTCCGCGATCAGCAGCGCTTGATCGGCGACATCAAGCCGATCGTGTACAATGTGTGTAACTACACAAAGGCGCCAGCAGGTCAGCCCAATCTGCTCAGTCTCGACGACGTCATCACCTTGTTCCATGAGTTTGGCCATGCCCTGCACGGCATGTTGTCGGAGGTGACTTATCCCAGCCAATCGGGGACCAGCGTCAAGCGCGACTTTGTCGAATTCCCAAGCCAGTTGATGGAACATTGGGTGACGACGCCTGAAATTCTGACACGCTTTGCCAAGCATCATGCCACCGGCGAAGTCATCCCCCGCCCCTTAGTGGATAAAATCATTGCGGCGAAGAATTTCAACCAAGGCTGGGCGACCAGCGAATTCATGATGGCCGCCATCATGGACATGAAGATCCACATGATCGAAGGCCCAGCCCCCACCAATGTGGATGCTTGGGAAGAAGAGATTTTGTCTGGTATCGGCTCCATCCCAGAAATCATCGTGCGCTATCGCCCTGGCTATTTCAAACACACGTTTGAGGGTGGTTATGCGGCTGGCTATTACAGCTATATCTGGGCCGCCGTGCTGGAATGCGACGCGTTCCAAGCCTTTGTCGAAGCTGGCAATGTCTATGATCCTGCGACATCGAAGAAGCTGAAAGACTTCATCTTTGCCAGTGGCGGCCAAGCCGATCCGATGGACAATTATGTCGCTTTCCGTGGCCGCGCGCCCGGCGTCGAGGCCCTGCTGCAAGACCGAGATTTGACGGTTAGTTAGGGCGTTCCACCGCAACCATTACGATGTCATCCCGGACGGCGATAGCCGATCCGGGACCCTGTGCCAATTAAACCACTTAGGTACCCGCTCTGCGCTAACGCGTCGGCGGATAACATAGAACAGGCAAGTCCTAGCTATTGGCCTTCTTATCGTCGGCTACAACCCGCAAGCCCAAATCGCGCAATTGTTGCGGGGTG
>JBEAVQ010000070.1:0-13140 GCA_041160865.1 Pseudomonadota bacterium
TGGCCGCCAGCCGCGAACTCTCGGTGCAAGCCGCGAAATTGGATCAAGAGACCCAAGAATTCTTGGAGCGTGTCCGCGCCGCTTAATCCATCAAATAGAACATAGAAAAGGCCCGCTGATTGATCAGCGGGCCTTTTTGTTTTACGCAACCGCCAGTTGAAGGGCAGGGGTTAGGCTCTTCTGAAAGGCCATCAGTGCGATTTGGCCTTGTTGAGCCAAGCTGAAGCGCTGAATAGGACCCATATGAACAAAGCCCAGCTTCTCGAGCAAATGCAGGCTCGCAGGATTGTCGAGATGGGCTTCAGCTTCAATCGTCATGAAGCTGGCCCCGCGAGCTGCCCAGTCGAGCACGGCCTCCACGGCCTCGCTGCCAAGGCCCTGTCCCCAGAACTCGGGTAAGAAGGCATAACCCAGTTGTGCACAGCTCGGGCGAAGCTGGCGCAGGCCAATCTGGCCAACCACATCGCCTTCACTATTCTCAACGGCCCAGACAAATTCTAGACCCCGGGTCTCTGCGGCACGGATCATCAAGATCATCGCGCTAGCATGCAACGGCGTGAAGGGCGTAGGGACGGTGCATAGGCCGCGTGCCACTTCTGGCCTGTTCAACAGGTCGGCCAAAGACAAGCTATCTTCATGCTCCAACGGGCGAAGCAATAGGCGCGGGGTCAATAAAGCTGGTGTCATGACCTCGGTCTCCTTTCTGCTTCAGCGATATCGCGCCGCATCACTTGAGTAGGTGAAGTTTTGCCGGTTGCTAAGACGCTCATCTCGCGAATGGCATCGACCTTGTAGAAGCCAAGCTTTTCAAGCACGTGACCAGATTGTGTGTTTGCCGTGGCAAAACCGGCCACCAAATAGACTGGATTGAGGTCGAGAATTGCGGCTTCGATCAAGGCCTTCCCCGCTTCCGTCGCATATCCCTGACCCCAGTATGGAACGCCCAGCCAATAGCCGAGTTCCCAAGCCGATCTGCCATCGAGCGTCATACGGTCCATCCAATGCAGACCCATCGCGCCTATAAAACCATCTATCTTATGTTCAATCGCAAATACGTAGTTTTCTTGACCAGCCCAGAGTTCTGGCTGTTTGCTCAACCACTCTTCGCCATCCTCTTGGCGGTAGGGATGGGGCATACGGGACAGATTTCCTGAGACGCGCAGGTCATTAGCCAAGCATACGATGCGGGCCAGATCAGTTATTTGCATTGGGCGAAGGGTAAGCCGGCTCGTGTCAATCTGTGTACGCATGGCAAAGTCTCCGTCAGGAAACCCGCGCGGGGTGGGGGGAGACTAGCCCGAACCAAAAGCTGGTTCGAAGGACCCATAAGCATCAGGGCATAACGCAAACGGGGGGCCGGTGATCCGGCCCCCCGCGCGGGAAATGGTCTGTTTGACCGGATCACCCCTTTCAGGGGGACGATCCGGAGTGGCTCAGGACCGCCTTATTCTGCTGCTTCCGCAATCGGCATGACAGAGACAAAACATTTGTCGTCACGCTTGCGGGTAAATACGACCTGGCCATTGGCGGTCGCAAAGAGGGTGTGGTCGCGGCCAAGGCCGACGTTTTCACCAGCAAAGAATTTGGTGCCACGTTGACGTACGAGGATGTTGCCCGAAACAACCATCTCGTTGCCGAACTTCTTGACGCCAAGACGCTTGGAGTGCGAGTCACGACCGTTGCGTGACGAGCCGCCGGCTTTTTTATGTGCCATGTGTCAGTCTCCTGTGCGCTTAGTTACGCATTGACGGCAGTGATGTGAACGACACTGCCCCATTGGCGGTGGCCGTTACGGCGGCGATAGGTCGAGCGACGGGTCTTTTTCATCACCATCACTTTATCGCCCTTACGGGTTTCCAGCAAAGTTGCGGCAACGGTTGCGCCAGCCACGAGTGGTGCACCTACAGTTACGCCAGTTTCACCGCCAACCATCAGCACGTCGCTGAAAGTCACGGCGCTGCCAGCTTCGCCTTCTAATTTCTCAATCACAAGCTTGTCGCCTGCAGCGACTTTATATTGCTTGCCGCCAGTTTTGATCACCGCGAACATCGCGCTGTTCCTCGATAAGGGGCGAACAGACCAGACCGGGGATCGGAATGGCGTTCGCGGAATAAACGAAAGCGCCCGCCATGACGGCGAGCGTTAGGGAGGGTGTCCTTAAAGTCGCAAGCGTCCGAAGTCAATTGAGAATGCTGATGTTCGCGGCGCTTTATGGCGCCTTGCGGATAAGAATTTCCATCGGAGCGAGATCGCACAGCGCCATTTTTCTGGTGAAGCGATCTCGCGGTAAAAGTCACAGCTTATGTGCCGCGAAAATCTGTGCTAAATTTTAGGCGCAAAGCATTAGTTAAAGGCTTTGGGCACTTGCGCGGCCGAAAAGCCGAGGAGATGCGCTTGCCCATTCTCAATGCTGATTTCAATCGGTGCGGACAATGCCGGGATGGCCATACCATTGGGCTTAAGCGCCCCCTGTCCGCGAATTTCGCCTTGCCAATGGCCCTCTGGCGTGACCTGCAATCGGCCGGTACCGGCATCAAAGGACAAAGGACCCCAGTCAATCTGGGCTGCCATGATCGTAAACTCACCCTGCGCTTTTGCCCACGCCTTGGTTGACCTCAAGAGAGTCTGGCCCTGGCTGATGGGACCCGTGAGACGCAAATGGCCGATTTTGTTGCCCAGAATGGCTGCCGGGCCTTCAGGCTGGGCGCTGAGTTCTAAAACGGACAAATCCAACGCGAAGGCAAGACGACTGGTGTCTTTGGGGTCAGCGATCAAATGAAGGGCACCAGCGCCAGTTCGCCATGGCCTTGGCCCCAGTGCTGATCCTGATGGATCAGTGGTTCCTGCCTGCAGGCCCTGAAACGTCAGGGAGAAACGCGCCAATTGGCCTTCTTTTAGCCGCAGGCTGGCCTTTAGCTCTGTCGCCCGCAGGGCGCGCAACGGCCCGCCGGGCAGCTTTAACTGCGGCTCTAGCGCCCCTTCGAGGGCCCACAGGTTCAGATTGAACGGCGAAGCGGCCGCAACAAAGCGGGAAGCTTCAAAGACAAAGCCGGTCCCGGTCTGGACCCGAAGACCCGTGATGCGCGCTTCAAATCGGTAGGGGAAGCCCGTAACCGTGACGTTTTCCCGAGGCAGAGCAGGTAAAGCCTGCGCGACATGTATTTGTATTCTTTGCGCCGTCTGCGACCAGTAGACATAGTATCCACCTAGAACGAGACCACCCACGGCCAATGGAATGATGAGGCCGCCCAGCGACCTAGAACGAGTTTCAGACATTAGTCGCCACCGCCGCCACCGCCATCGCCGCCACCACCTTCGCCGCCGTCAAAGTCACGATCTCTGATCCCATTACTCTCGCGCGCCCGATCGCCGTAGGCTTTCCAGTCAAATTCAGCCTCGGCATCGCTGACTTGTTTGGTCGGGGCTTTTTGACCACCCTTGGAATCAACAGATCCAGCCGTGTCGCCCCCGTCACCACCATCATTGTCTTTCTTCTTGCGGGGTTCGCGAACAGAAATTTCTTCATAATGCTCTTCCAGCAAAGCCTGACTTGCCTCTTCAATCCGGCTTTCGAGCAACTCCATGAAGTGGCCGCGTTTTAGGCCGGGAGGGATGACAGGCAAAAACTCAAACACCACTTTGCCCGGATGACGCCAAATACCCTTGGCGGGCCAAGATGTGCCCGTATTGAGGGCTAGCGGCACGCAGGGCACACCGAGCAACATGTAGATGGCGGCGACGCCTGGCTTATAATCGGGCGCGGCACCAATCGTTTGGCGCGTGCCCTCAGGAAAGATAATGATAGGACGGCCTTGGTCCATTCGTTCCTTGACTTGGGCTACCAACGCCTTCAGCGCACTCATATGGCCTGAGCGGTCAATGGCGATTAGACCCGCCTTGCGACAGTACCAGCCAAAAATCGGCAGGGTTAGAAGTTCCTGCTTAAGCACGTAAACCGGCAAATTGGTGAAAAGCGTTGGCATAATCGTGTCCAGAACGCTTTGGTGCTTCGCCGCGATCAAGATCGGGCCTTCGGGCAGATGTTCTAGCCCGCGCACTTCATAGGTAATGCCACCGATCCATTTCGTTCCAAAGCGCATGGCTTTGGCCCAAGCTTCCATGACGCGCGCGCCACCCAAAGGCGATAGGAACACAAAGGGCGCGCCAAACGTGCCCACGATCAGCACGCAGCCCCACATCCACACCATCAATAAGAGCGACCGGATTAAGGTCATGGAGTCTTTCCCTTTTGAAACAGACCGACTTGCTTCAGCGCTATTTCGATATCGCCGTCCAAAAGCCCTCGCCCAATGGAGACAAGATATTTGCCATATTCCAGTGCTAGGGCCCGGGTAGGGCGGTCATTCTTCCACCAATCGCCATCAAATTCACGCGTGGTCTGCACAGGGTAGGGGATCAGAGCCACATCGGGAATAGCGCGGCGCATCTCGAACAGGCTGCGTGGCATATGATAGGCGTCTGTGATAACAACCAAACTCTTGATCTTATGGACTTGCACCCAGATCGCAGCTTCTTCGGCATTGCCAATTGTGTCGGTCGCCCGGCGGCCCATATCAATGCAGCAAGCGTAAGTCTCTTCCGCCCCGCCAGCCACCGCACGCACCTCCTTTGCGGTGGTCACGCGATTGACGCCAGAGATCAATAAACGCGGCACGGCCTTGCTCTCGACAAGCTTGACGCCGGCAATTAGTCGCTGGTCGGACCCTCCAGTCAAGGCCGCAGCCCCGTCTGCGCGGATCGGTCCGCTTGGTGTTTTTAGGGCGGTCACTTGGTCGCCAAACCGGATGAAGCCAATTAGGAGGCTTAGGCCGCCTAGAAGACTGAGAATAAAGATAAGGCGAGAAATAAACGTCGACGAGCGCACAACCGTGCCCGATGGGCGGTGCAGCCCCCGTTCATGGGTCTTTCGTCGGAGCCATGCCATCTCACACCAAATCCCTCAAAGTTTCCCGCGCAGCCAGATCAGCGGCGACGGCACTGGCACAAGCTGTCACAAGGGGTGCGACCAGCAAGATCCATAAGTCAGTCCAATTCAACAATGGCGCGCCACCCGTAAAGTCTGACGCCCCAAAAGCAAATACGGTCGATCCGATCAAAGCGATCACACCGGCCGCATTGGCACCCAACAAGCCGGCCACAAAACCCAGCCGCAAAAAGCGGATTTGAACCTCACGAGCTACAAAAGAGTCCTTGGCTCCCACGAGATGGAGGATGCTGACAGCTTCCCGACGTGTTTCCAGTGCAGCGCGTGCAGCAAACCCAATTGTCGTGATCGCTGCAACAACCAACGCGACTAGCGCCAAGATGGCTACAATTCGCACAACGGTTGATGTGCGCAACACCTCTCCCGTAAATCGACTGTGGTCATCCACGGCCACGCTATAGCCCGCGGCCTTCAGAGCTTTCTCAATGTCGGCCTTCACATTGGTTTGCCCAGCTGTCACGCCCACTTCAATCAAGCGCGGCACAGGAAGCGCAGCCAATGTTGCGCCCATATCTGTGCCATAGTTACGCAATAAGTCCTTTGCGCGTTCGCGGCTCATGGCTTCGCTTCGAGTGACGCCTTGCACGCTTCGGACAATTTGGGCCGCCCGGACCAAATCTGCATCCGTACGGGGGCTTTGGACGACCACACTCATCGCGCTCTTGAGATCGCTGGTCCAGGTGTCGGCGACCCTGAGCCCTGCCGAAGCACCAAGCCCAGCTAAACAACCCAAAGCACACATAATCGACACAACGATGGTCAATGGTCGCACTTGTCTCGAATCGGCTGGCAAAAGCGCACGATCTGAGTCGCGGGTGATCTGTCTCCACAACGATTGCAGCGCTTTGATCATTGCTTTGCCTTTGGTGCCGGGCCTAAACTGGGGGCTTGGGTTAATTCGCCAGCTTCCAATCTCAGCACAGGGGCCCCTGAACGGCGCACCAAGTCAAGATCGTGTGTCGCAATCACAACTGTTGCACCCAGTTTATGAAGTTCAATGAACAACCGAATGATCCGGGCGCCCATCTCGGGGTCAACGTTGCCGGTCGGCTCGTCTGCTATTAAGAGAGAGGGCTTGCCAACCACGGCCCGGGCGATAGCCACGCGCTGCTGTTCTCCACCTGATAATGTTTCTGGCAAAGCATTAATTCGACCGCCAAGCCCGACCCAGCGCAGCAAATCATCTACATCTTCTGCATAATTGACCATAGGCACGTCGCGCACACGAAACGGCATGGCAACATTATCAAACACAGACAAATGGGGCAGCAGCCGGAAGTCTTGAAACACTACACCAATCTTGCGCCGCAACATCGGCAGATCGTCGCGACCGGCGCTTCCTACATCTACGCCGAACAAATTGGCCCGCCCATGGCTGGGCCGCAACGCCAGATACATGAGCTTTAGAAGGGTAGATTTTCCTGCTCCGGACGGACCTGTCAAAAAATAAAAACCACCGCTCTCCAGCTCAAACGACACATTGCGCAAGGCTTGGGTACCGGAGCCGTAGGTGACTCCGACTTTATCAAAGCGGACAATAGGTCCGCCCTCTCGATAGGCAGGGGTGCGAGTTTTTTCATTCATGAGTAGACTCTGAGAGCGAATAAGCGCTTTTTTATGGTTGTGCTAGCCGGGTGATTCGTCTCTTTCATGTTACTCACATGCCCTCAATGTTCTGCGAAATACAATGTCGCTGACGGTGCGATCCCATCGTCGGGCCGCACTGTCCGCTGTGCGGCATGCGGAAACTCATGGCGGGCTATGCCTGCAGGTGTCATTGGCTACAATGCCAGCACACAAAAGGCACCAATCGCAGCCGAAACAAAGAAGGAGGGTCTGCTGGCGAAATTGGGTCTTGGCAACAAGAAAGCTAAGCGTGGCAAGCTAGAACCCCATGAAGTAGCGCGGAAAAAAGCGCTGGACCAAATCAAAACCGCCAATCGCTTGGCCGCAGGGATTCCGTGGGCGGTTAGCCTAAGCCTGTTGATAGGCGCATTGGCTGCTGCCGCGATTTATCGCACAGACATTGTGCGCTTGTGGCCGAAATCAGCCAGCGCGTTTGCCGCAGTGGGCCTGCCAGCCAACCTCTATGGCGTGGATATTCGCGATATCGCCATCACCTCCTCAGCCGATGCCAAAGGCCCCAAGGTTGAAGTCAAAGGCGTGTTGCAATCGGTATCTCGCACGCCAGAATTCATTCCCTACCTCAAAGTCTCATTGGTTGACGGCAAGGGCCTTGAGCGCCTTTCTTGGATGGTGGATCCCGGTATCGAGAGCTTAGGCCCCGCCAAGGCCCATGCTTTTGCCAGTTCCCGCTCCAATCCCGTGCGCGGCAGCCTGAAGGCCGTGATCACCTTCGCCGACCCACCCCGCAAGGGCCCACGTCCAAAGCCAGAGCCGCCGACGGGCAAGTCTGGTCTGATGGGCGCACAACCCGCCGCACCTGCAAAGCCAGCAGATGTTCCGATGGTCGATCATGGCGAAGGCCATAACGCCCCTGTGACCGCACGTTAGGCAAGAGGAGAGCGGGCGTGACAGCACAGTTGGACATTCTGGTCTCTGCGCAGGAAATTGACAGCCGCATTAAAGACCTGACCAGCGAGATTGCGGGCAGGTTGGAAGAAGATGCCGTCGTTGTCGGCCTGCTGCAGGGCGCATTTATCTTCATGGCCGATGTGGTGCGCGGTCTTGCCCACCATGGAAAAACCCCGCGTACCGACTTTCTTTGGCTATCAAGCTATGGTGACGGGCATGAAAGCGGTGGCCGTATCAATGTGTTGGCAGATCTGCAAAAGCCCATAAGTGGGCGGCAAGTTCTGATCGTCGATGATGTCTATGATACCGGCCGCACGATCTTGTTTGCCAAATCCTACCTAGCTTCCAAGGGCGCTAGCGAAGTCTTGACTTGTCTATTGGCTAGAAAGCCTTTGGCTGCGGAACTTCCTGCTCCGGATTATTTGGGCTTTGACCTGCCGGACCGGTTTTTGGTCGGCTATGGTCTCGATGACGCAGGCCGTGGCCGCGGACTACCCGACATTTGCGCGGTTAGGACTTAGGGTCGGCCGGGGGATTGGTCGGCCCGATCTTCAGACGCGCTAGGATCAGCGGCCAACGAACGGCAACCCAAACTAACGACCACGCATTGCCGAGAAAGAGGATAGGCATAGCCCAGAGCAAGCGGGCTTTAAGGTCCTTCTCCACCACCCAGACTGCAAATCCATAGAGCAAGAAGCCTAGATAGAGATCGACAAGAGAGACTTGCCCCCACGGCATGGCCGTGATGGCGGCAAACTCCGCCCCAAAGTCACCGCGCACACTGGCCCAACCGATCAGGGCGGTGAAGGCAATGGCGAGGAACAAGCAGAGCAGTCGGATGGGATGGGTCATGCTAAGTAAGTTAGCACGATTGCGCACAAGTTCCAGATTTCTTTGCGTTTAGGGAAATCGTGGCGGGAGTCCGACGTTCAAGCCTTCTTTTGCCGCTTTGCGAAATATTGCCCGACCCAAAGGAACAAGCGCTTATAGAAAAGACTTAAGCCTTCGAACAACACCGCAAACACAAATCCGCCCGATACAATGATCGCCAGGTTCCGGTCATCGAGTTGACAGCCCACCAGCAAACAGTAGATCAAATAGGCCGATGAGAAGCCGAGAAATGAGGTGATGAAACTTTTCATATCGGAGTATCGTCTCTTCAAAAATGTAGCTCTCAGCCATAATGCCCCTTTCTTATGTCAAACTCCACGCATCTTCAAGTTGGGCTGGCGAGGCACTCTGGTCGCAAAATAGCAGCTTCGTGCTTTGGCAGGACAGCTTTGGACCTATAGTAAGGCTAAGACAGATTACGGGAAAAAGCATGGTCACGCTCAATAAGATTTACACGCGCACCGGCGACAATGGCACCACAAGTCTTGCCACAGGTGAGACAGTGGCGAAGTTTGATGCCCGCGTGGAGGCCTATGGGGCAGTCGATGAAGCCAATGCCGCGATCGGTGTCGTGCGCCTACACAGTGCAGCAGATGCAGAGCTAGACGCGATCCTTGGCCGCATCCAGAATGATCTTTTTGATCTGGGCGCGGATCTGGCGACGCCTGAACGCGGTAAGCCTTTAGCTTGGGAAGCTTTGCGCATTCTGCCCAACCAAGTGACCCGGCTGGAAAAAGAAATCGACGCGATGAATGCAGCCATCCCGGCACTTGATTCATTTATCTTGCCCGGTGGCAGCGCGCTGTCAGCCTATCTTCACGTGGCGCGCACGATCACACGCCGGGCAGAGCGGCAGGTGGCTTCCCTGATGGAGACTGAAGGCGAAATCGTCTCAGACGCTGTGTTGCACTACCTCAACCGGCTCTCAGACCTATTGTTTGTGGCTGGCCGTCGTGCCAATGCCAATGGCGCTGAAGATGTGAAATGGGTGCCTGGCTTAACGCGCTAGGCAGACCGTTTCCCGAAGGCCTTATTGGGCAGGTTCTTCCACAATCCTAAACTCAATCCGGCGGTTCTTGGCGTCAGCCTCTGTGTTGCCAGCGGCATCCTTAGGCTGAGTCTCGCCATAGCCTGAGACGCCCAGCAAGCTGGCCGGAACAGACTTAGAGACCAGATAATCCGCTACAGATTGCGCGCGCCGCTCTGACAAGGCTTGGTTGGCCGTGGCGTCGCCGCGCGCATCGGTATGCCCGCCCAGCTCAACCCGATAAGTTTCACAGCGCTTTGCGACAGCTGCCAAAGCATTCAGCAAAGGCTTAGAATCTTCGGCCAGCACCGCACTGCCTGAGCCAAAATTAATCACTCGCCCATCAAGCAGCGTATCATAAGCGGTCTGGCAGGCCTTGGCATCAGGGGTCCTCCCCATGGTGGAGGCCGCGTCCGGTGCATCGGCCATCTTTTGCCCATCTAGTGTGATGGCGTTCTCAAGCGCGAGCACGATGCCAACATGGCTTGGATCGCTCAAGACCGCCTGTTTCACTACCTCAAAAGCCTGCAAGCGATCTTCCGCTTCATCTGTATCGCCTGTGACGGTTAGGACGCCCGATTTAAGCGTCACTTCGGCGAAACCAAACTTTCCCTTTTCCAAGGCTTGGCCTGCAAGTTCGCGCCAATTGGTCATTTTCGGGGCCTCGGGCGTGGTTGCATCGTCGAGCGTTGCAGGCTTGAGAGGACCTGTAAGTGAAAGACCTGTGGCCGCCAGTGCTGCGAAGATCGCAATGGCCACGCCTGTTCCCGAAGCAAGGGTTTTCCGGCGACGTTGCGACTCTCCACTCATGAAGCTAACTTTCTATGAAAAGCACGCCCGAGGCTGCTTAGAGACAGTATCTAAACAGATTGTCTAACCCTGCTCTCCCCCAGTGTCACCTTGATTCCTGTATCAAAACACCGTGTTGTGGGGCAGAGGTCATGGCGATATCAGGCAGATTGATTGCCGCCCGCGTCATGTCGCGATAAACACTGCATCCACCTTATCTCCCACCGGGCTTTTACATGACCGAAACGAAACCAAATGCGCCGAGCCGTCCGCTTGCTCGCTCGCCGCGTGGCTTTATTGATCGCCGGGCCGACGCCTTGCTAGCCGAGCGCAGCGTCGTGGAAAAAGTCCTGCGGGTCTATGAATCTTGGGGCTATGAGCGGCTAGAAACCCCCAGCTTCGAATATGCCGATGCGCTGGGTAAATTCTTGCCCGACCAAGATCGTCCCAATGAAGGCGTGTTCGCGTTGGAAGACGATGACGGCCAATGGATGAGCTTGCGCTATGATCTAACAGCACCTCTGGCCCGCTTTGCCGCGCAAAACTGGGATGGACTACCAAAGCCCTTCCGCCGCTGTGCCGCTGGCCCTGTCTGGCGCAATGAGAAGCCGGGCCCCGGTCGCTACCGTGAGTTTTGGCAATGTGACGCAGACTGCGTCGGCTCTGCCCGTCCAGAGGCTGATGCAGAGGCGATTGCCATGGGTGCTGCAGCGGTCGAAGCCGCTGGCGTGCCGCGCGGGCTTTATGTGGTCAATGTCTCAAACCGCAAATTACTAGATGGGCTATTGGTCAAGATTGGCGTCGACAGTGAAGATACAGTCACACGCCTTGGCGTGTTGCGCGCTGTCGATAAGCTCGACCGCTTAGGCGCTGAAGGGGTTGAGCTCTTGTTAGGCGCGGGCCGAAAGGACGAGTCTGGCGACTTTACCAAGGGTGCGGGTCTTGGGTCCAATTCTATTGCCCAAGTCATGGCCTTTACCTCCACCCGCAAAGCAACGCGCCTTGAAACCTTGAACGCCTTGGACGCGGTCGTAGGTGATACCGTGCTTGGAGCTGAAGGCGTCGCAGAATTGGCCGCCATTGATGCAACCCTGCGCGCTTTGGACATTCTCGAAGACCGCGCCTTTTTTGACCCTGCCATTGTGCGCGGTCTGGAATATTACACAGGCCCTGTTTTTGAAGCCGAGCTTTTGGCTGAGACCTTGGATGAAAAGGGCAATAAAGTTCGTTTTGGCTCGATCGGGTCAGGTGGACGCTATGATGACCTTGTGATGCGCTTTCGCGGCGAACGCGCGCCTGCAACAGGGTTTTCGTTGGGTGTCTCGCGCTTGGTCGCAGCTTTGTCCGCCTCGGGTCGCCAGCCAGAGGCCGCGCAGGGCCCGGTCGTCATTCTCGCCCTCGATGGCGATGCGATAGCGGGCTATATGCAGATGGCCAACGAATTGCGCCAGGCGGGCATTGCGGCTGAAGTCTATCTTGGCAGCTCTGGCATGAAGGCGCAGATGAAGTATGCCGATCGCCGCAAAGCCCCAGTCGTCGTGATGGAAGGCAGCCAAGAGCGCGAAGCGGGCAAAGTCACGCTCAAAGACCTCAATCTGGGTGCCCAACTGGCCCAAGAGATTGAATCGAATGAAGCGTGGCGGCGTGAGCGGCCAGCCCAAGTTGAAGTGCCGCGTGCCCAATTGGTGCAGGCCGTGCAGGATATGCTGCAGCGATGAACCAAGAGACTGGCCCCAAAATGCAGGCTGCTTGGGCTGCTTTGAAGGCCCGGGGTGGGCAAGAGGTGGCCTTGCCCACTCTGTTGCCCGCAGCTTTGGTGCTAGAATTGGCAGGCGAAGATGTGCGCCCACGGCTCTATTTTGCCTCTGGCCCGGATGGAGCTGAATTGTGCTTGCGGGCAGACCTGACCATTCCTGCGACCTTGCACTATGCGCAAGTTGCTGCGACGGATCACGAGCCTGCTGCTTGGGTGTGCGAGGGCAAGGTGTTTCGGGCCCCAAAGCCGGGTGAAGATCGCGCGCCGGAATTTGTCCAAATTGGTCTGGAGCGTTTTGGCGATGCTGACCGGATTGAAGCCGATGTGACTGTGTTTCTTGCTGCTTGGGAAGCCTGCCAAGCGGCCGGAGAGCGCGATCTTTATGTCCGCTTGTGTGACGGTGGCCTGTTGTCGCACATTATCGCCAAGGCCGATCTGCCCAGTCCTTGGAACCAGGCTCTGAGTGAAGTAGCCGGTCATAAAAGTGCGCTGAAGCGCGTCCTGGCTCAGGCTACAGGAACCGGGCCAAGCCGTCAGATCAGTGCGCTAGAACGCACGATTGCCGAACTGGAACCCGAACGCGCCCGCAGCACCGTTGCAGAAGTATTGTCCCTCGCGAACCTGTCGCTGCCCGGCAATCGCCGACTCAGCCACGTGGCCGACCGCCTTGCGGCACGGGCCAAGCGCGCCATAGCCAAGCCGCTCGCGCCAGAGCTGGCGGAGACTTTGTCCAAGCTGATCCACTTAAGCAGCCAAGGCTCGCTCACCGCTAGTTTGGATGAATGCGTTACTTTAGCAGCCAAGCTCGGTGTCGATCTGATGGATTGGCGACAGGCTTGGACCTTAAGGCTCGACCGCATTCAACAAGAGGCACCAAAGGCTTTAGCGCGGGCTCATTTTGAAGCCCTGAGCCCAGAGGCTTTTGACTATTATGACGGCATGGCCTTCGATCTGGCGGCGGAGCCAAACTTCGCACGGCCTGTGGCAACCGGCGGGCGCTATGACACGTTGGTGGGCGAGATTTCATCGGGTGCACGCCAAGCCCGCGCCGTTGGCTGTGTGATCCGCCCTGCGCGATTTGGAGTGCAATGAGATGGCAAGCGTGACCTTAGCTTTGCCCTCTAAAGGGCGCTTGAA
>JBEAVQ010000158.1:0-3937 GCA_041160865.1 Pseudomonadota bacterium
TCCCAAGTGACGCAATGGCTGACAAGATCTCCGCCTCTGTGCCCCGCGGCAAGGGCCCGGACCTGTTCATATTTGGCCATGACCGGCTGGGCGGCTGGGTCGAGGTGGGCGATACCATCACCCCGCTTGACTTCTTCTTGGATGAGGCAACCAAAGCCGCATTCTTGCCCAATATGTTTGAGGCAGTGACCTATAAGAATGCGGTCTGGGCCCTGCCCTTCAATTACAAGTCCGCTGCACTGCTTTATAATAAGAAGCTGATTACAAAGCCGCCTGAGACCATCGAAGAGATGCAGGCAATGGCCGCCAAACATACTGACCAAGCCCGAGGGCGATTTGGTCTGGCCTATGCCTATGATGACTTCTTCTTCCATGCCGCTTTGATGAATGGCTATGGCGGTGGGGTTTTTGATCCATCCGGCAAATTGATGCTGGATGATGCACGCAACATTTCAGCCTCCAACTTGGTGCAGCATTGGCGGCGTGATCTGCGGATACTACCCGATGACCCAACTTCGTCGCTGGTTGCATCCTTGTTCAATACCGGCCGGGCGGCCATGATCTTCAACGGTCCGTGGTTTTTGGGCGAGATCGCACCGGAGATCGACTTTGGTGCGGCCGTTCTGCCAAGGATCACAGCTGCCGCTAAGCGTCCAATGGCGCCTTATATGGCGGTAGAAGCCATCTTTATGAGTGCAGGCACCCATGATCCTGCCGAAGCTTGGGCTTTTGCGAAATTCCTGACGAGCGTTGAAGCGGCAACAATCATGGCGGTTGAAGGTGGAGAATTGCCGACCCTTCGGGAAGTGTATGATGTGCCAGAGGTGGCCAAGAATCCAATCGCGCAGGCCTATAAGGCGCAAGCGCTTTCAGCGATCGCCATGCCTAATTTACCCGAGATGACGATGGTCTGGTCGCCAGCCGATAAGGCGATGAAGCGGGTTACCAAATTGGAGACAACCTCTGAAGCGGCGTGGAAAGATTGCCAGCGCGAAGTTCAAGCCGCTATCAATGCCCTCCACTCCGGCAAGGCGCGCTGACATTTATGAGATTTGATAGAAAGCAAAAGCCCCTTGGGCAAACTGACCTTGGACTGTTCCGTTGTACGACTTCATTGGTCAGTTTGATCATTTTGGCTGTCGCACCACTTGCTGCTCAAGCTGATGGGTTTCGCGACCGCCTGCCAGAAGATGAGATCATCTATTTTCTTTTGCCCGATCGATTTGAGAACGGCGACCCGGGCAATGATCGGGGCGGACTAGAAGGAGATAGGGTTCAAACTGGCTTTGATCCCAAGCTTAAGGCTTTCTATCATGGCGGCGATCTCAAAGGCCTGAACGATCGGCTGGACTATATTCAAAACCTTGGGGCGACAGCAATTTGGGTTGCGCCAATTTTTAAGAATAAGGCCGTGCAAGGCGCACCGGGCCAAGAAACTGCGGGCTATCATGGCTATTGGGTTACGGACTTTACCCAAGTGGACCCACATTTCGGTACCAATGCAGACTTCAAGGCTCTTGTTGCGGCGGCCCACAAGCGTGGGATGAAAGTCTATATGGACATCATCACCAACCATACAGCTGACGTAAGCGCTTATGCTGAATGTCCTAACGGCGGCTGTCCCTATCGGTCGCGCGCGGACTTTCCTTACCAGCTGCGCGCGAAAGACGGTGCAGCGATCAATCCGGGCTTTGAAGGTGACAGCCTGCAAAAACAGGCGAATTTCTCCAGACTAAACGAAACCGACTATGCCTATCAGGTGGTTGTGCCGCCCGCGGAAGCTAAGATTAAAATTCCAGCATGGCTGAATGACCCCATTTATTATCATAATCGGGGCGACACGACCTATTGGAATGAGTCTGCAACCATGGGCGACTTTTCGGGCCTCGATGATCTGATGACGGAAAATCCGCGCGTTATTCAGGGCATGATTGACATCTATGGCAAGTGGATCGACGAATCTGGCGTTGATGGATTCCGCATTGACACGGCACGCCACGTCAATCCAGAGTTTTGGCAGGCCTTTGTGCCAGCCATGCTGGCGCGCGCTAAAGCCAAGGGAATCGCAAATTTTCACATCTTCGCGGAGATAGGCAGCGTGGAGCTGGAGCCAGGCAAACTGGCTCTGCACACATAAGTAGATGGCTTTCCGGCTACTATTGATTTTGCCTTTCGCCGCGCTGTTTTGGACACCGTGTCGGGCTCGGGCACCAACAAACTGTGGGAGCTCTTCTTCCAAGACCCACTTTACCCGAATGGGGAAGCCACAGCCCGCCAGCAGCCGACCTTCATCTCTAGCCATGACCATGGACGCTTAGGCTTTTATATCCGGAAAGCCATGCCCGAGATTTCCGATTCAGAGCTGCTGGAGCGGGTAAAGCTGGCTCACGCTCTGATGCTGACCTTTCGAGGCGTGCCAACGCTCTATGCCGGCGATGAGCAAGGTTTTGTAGGGGATGGCTGGGACAAAGATGCCCGTGAATCCTTATTCGCCTCTAAAGTTGCAGATTATAACGACAACCGCTTATTGGGGACAAAGAACACCACAGCCCAAGCCAATTTTGACTTAAACCATCCCCTTTATCGCTATATCGCTGAGTTGGCCGCACTGCGCCGCGCCCATCCAGCGCTGCGGCGGGGCGAACAAAAAGTGCGCAATTATTCTGATGCCCCGGGGTTGTTTGCTGTTTCGCGAATTGATCCAGCATCAGGGGAAGAAATCCTCTTGGTATTCAACACCGCCCTCAGCGCACTTAATGCCAATGTGGAACTGGGCACCAAGGCAAAGTCCCTCACCCCGCTTTATGGCCAATGCCCAACAACTCCACGGCCCGCAGGTTCTATTGCTGTCGCCTTGCCCCCACTTGGTTTTATAGCCTGCCAAATAAACTGAAGCTTAGCTTTTAAACCCCCGGATCAAATCGACCAACGGCTGTTGGCTGACTTTGATGGTGCCGGTTGCCGGGCGGTCGAGGTCAAAGATGGTAACGAGCGACAGGGTAAGCAACAGAAACAGCAAGCCATTGCCTATGCGCTGAACCAAGCTCGGCGTCAGTTGCGAGTAGCCCAAAACAAAGGCTGCAATGAAGGCATAACCGATCAACATCGCGACAACGCTAGTTGGCACTTTGGCGAGATTAATGGCTTCGCGCGCACTGCCGACGTCGATAACCTCGTTGACACTGGCCATGACGGCAGGGCCCATCGGGGCTGAAGCAACGCTCTGGGTGGCGGCGATGCCGATGGTTGCAAGCTGGGTGCGTTGACGCTCCGCCTCAGCAGCCAAGGGTGGCTTGTCATGGAAGGCAGCTACGCCATAAGCCAAGCGCGTCTTAGCATAGGCCTCTAACTGTTCCCGCAATTGGGTACGCATAGGCTCGGCGGCAAAGGCGGTGCGGATGTAGGCGGTGCCGATTGCGTTGGCTTCTTGGACCACCAGATCCCGACGCGTCTCATAACGGTCCAAGGCCATGCCGAAGGTGAAAGCAATCAAAAGGCCCAAGAGCGAAAAGACGCTGGAAAGAAGATAATCGACCCCATCTGCGGCACCATCCGCTTCTGTCCCCGCCCGACGACGCAGAAACTTGCGTAACTTCCTGCCCAGGAATTCGAAAACGACCAGATTGACCAACAAGATCAGCCACAATTGCCACAGCGGCTGATCGGCAACCAAGGACTCGAGCATATCTAACGTCTTTCCCAGCCTCTGAGGCACCTTAGCGGCTGACCTACGTAAGTATCCGTTGAAGTTTGGAACTGGGTCAAGCCATCCGACGACTGAAATGCGGTGGTCTATCCGCGCTGTGAAAACTCACACTGCAATGGTTGTCGAACGAGGGTGGTCACTTTAGCGTGATTGGACGGTTGCGCAGATAACCCGTCACATCTGGGGGAAGAGACATGGACACGCTACAAGCATCGATGGCGAGCTTGGACT
>JBEAVQ010000012.1:0-37753 GCA_041160865.1 Pseudomonadota bacterium
GAAGGTATTGACGCGGGTATCAATGTCTTCGCACAAGCGACTGACCTGGCTCTTGGATATCCCGTCCATCCCCATAGCTTTGACCAGATCGTCGACAGAACGCGTTGATATGCCTTGGATATAGGCTTCCTGGATCACCGCTGTCAGCGCCTTCTCTGCCATCCGGCGTGGTTCCAAGAAGCCTGGAAAATAACTGCCCTTACGCAACTTGGGGATCTGCAATTCCACTGTGCCCGCGCGCGTATCCCAATCACGCGACCGATAACCATTCCGCTGAGCCAAACGATCTGGGTCTTTCTGGCCATATTCCGCGCCCGTGTGCGCACCCACCTCCATCTCCATCAGGCGCTGACTGGCATAACCAATCATCTCCCGCAAAATATCAGCGTCAGAGGTCTTCTCAATTAGTGTGTTTAACGTCATCATGGGATTGGTCATTGGTTGTTCCTTCGTGGTCTAAAATTGAGCTTCGCAACCCAATCCTAAACCAGAATGATCAATGACCAACCGCCAATCCCCCCGCTCCGCCAGCTATATGACGAGCGCTGCGCGGGGGGATTAGCTGTCACCGCATGTTACACCACCAAATGGGACGTGACCGAATTGTCTCTGAGTTAAGTGCCGCTTGCTTTGCCAATTGATAGCGCACAGAGGGTCCAGCACCCGTTTGGATAACTTGCCCTGAACTCACCAGCTTTTTCATGGTGTATTGCAGCGTGCGCTGGGGAATGTCGGCAATGCCGTGCTCGCTTAGCTTCAGTTGCGCGCCAAGCGGATTGGAACCGCATGCAGCGACAACGCCGCCAATATGCTGTCTTCTGGGTTTGCGCGATAAGATGTGTTCATTGCGCGATATTGCGCGATATTGCGCGATATTGCGCGATATTGCGCGATTTTCGCTATCGCTCAATATCGCGCAACATTAGTGCACTTGGGCGTAGTGCTAAAAGTACCTCTTAAATTGCACCGTCGAACACCAGACAACGCTATTAAAGTTATCTTATGATGGTGGAAAGGCAATGGCCGACGCAATCAATCTTGACCTACCCGATGAATTTTATAGTGCTTTTGAAGAGGGAGCTGCGGGTAACAATAGACGCATCGAAGCCGAAATTATTGATATTCTGGGATCAGTGGTTTTTCACAAAAATGCTTGAGATTTAGTATAACCGCCCAAAAAAATTGAACGACCATTTTAGATCATGGCCAAGTCGGGACCTTGGGACCGCCTTTGAAAGGCAAGACCCGAATTTCCGCTTCCCGCTTGCGCGATGTCATAGCTATTTTGCATGCGCATCAGGGTATCCATCGAGAAGCCAAACGCCTTTTCAATCCGCAACGCCATTTCAGACGAGAGTTGCGAGCGTTCGTTAAGAAGCGTCGATAATGTTGCCCGCGTTACCCCCAACGCGTCAGCCGCTGAGGTAATACTCAAGCCTAATGGCTCAATAATCTCGAACTTGATAAACCCGCCAGGGTGAGCGTGGTTCTTCATACGGAATCCAGACAATGCACTCACGGCCACCTCCTAGGGCCGTTCACCATTTTCGGAATCGAAAAATGGTGTAAAACTGGCCCTAAATCATAAATTTAGATCGCAACCTCGTTTCCAAGAAAACGAGACGCGATCTAGTGGTAATCTTCATAGTCGAGGGCGATGATTTCAATCTCGTCTTGATCAATCTTGAACGTTATGCGCCAGTTTTTCGTGACGAAGGGCATGTCGCTATCATCTTACATTAGGTGGCGGATTTTCAACCCCGCCTCGCCCCCGCCCAAGCATCGCGGTAAACAGCCCGTGAAGGATCACGTCGTGCTAGCAAGACTATTGGCGATGATGGGTCAATCACGGATTGGGAACAATCTCAATCAACTTGCCAAGGCAGTGAACTCAGGAAGTCTTCCGGTTAAGCCCGAAACCGAAGCCGAACTATTAGAGGCTGCGCGGGCGATTGTTCACATGTGCCGACTTTTGCTGGAGGCTCTACAGATTGAGGCAACGCCATGATCCTCAAAGCTTCTCAGCGGTCTGGCGCAAAACAATTAGATACACACCTTTTGCGGACCGATGAGAATGAGCATGTTGAATTGCACGAGATCAGCGGCGTTGTCTCCGAAACACTTCAAGGCGCAATGAATGAGGCTTATGCGCTTTCCAAAGGCACGAAGTGCAAACAGTTTTGTTTTCAGTTTCGCTTAGTCCGCCTGCGCATGAAAGTGTGCGGGTCGAGGTGTTTGAGAAGGCAATCAACGACATTGAAGAGCGGCTCGGCTTGAAAGGTCAACCGCGCATTATCGTGTTCCATGAAAAGGAAGGACGCCGTCATGCGCATGCTGTGTGGTCGAGGATCGACGCTGACACCATGACGGCTAAGCACCTGCCCTTCTTCAAGAATAAGCTGAACGAACTGGCTAAGCAGCTCTATCTTGACAATGGCTGGGCAATTCCCAAGGGATTTGAGAATCCAAGGCATAGCGATCCAACAAATTTCACACTCAAAGAATGGCAACAAGCGAAGCGTGTTGGGCTTGATCCGCGTGAACCTAAATCCGCTGTTCAAGATTGTTGGAAGCGATCTGATGGCGCAACTGAAACAGGTCCTTTCGGTGTAAGCTCGATCTCATATTTTTGAACAAAGATTTGGTTCGTTACTCTCGCACCCTGTATTCGGTCTAGGCGATAGCTGCGATGTTCGCCGATTCCCTCTCGAAGTGCGTGAAGAATGATATGCCCATCACTTGTTCTTCGCAGCGAATATGGTTCGATACGTCGCGTGGATCCTTGGTAATCGAGCTCCACGAGCAACCGGTTTGCAGCACCAAAGCGAATGATTTCGACCATCGCTTGGATAGCGCCCGATACGGGCAATCGGAGATTGCGAGCACGCAGGACTGTTTCGCTACCATCATTCGCATAGGCAACAGGAATCGCTGGCACAGCGCCGCCATTGATCCAATCAAAGAAGCTTGGAAGCTCATCCCAAAACGATTCGTACGGCGGCAAAACAGGAAGCTGATGCGCGAGCATGTTGTCCCAAAGCCCCATCAATTCCTGACGGTGCGGCTCAAGGTCGGCCAAGGTTGGAACATTGATGCCTTTGAAGTCGCACTTCTGACCTAATACGTCGAGCAACACGGACGGTGATGGTCGTGCATCGTCGTTGCGGAATAGATTCACTACATCGTATAGATCGCGCGGCCTTGTGCGTTCGCGAAGAGCACGTATTTTCTCACCGAAAACCTCTTCATAAGCATACGATAGAACATCAATTCCCTGCTCTGGCTTGTCAGTATATGGATGAAAAACAGGAACGCGCACGGGAGGCAAAACTAACTTTTCATCAGCAGTCAGATCGAGTTTGATGCCTGGCATATCACGCGGCGACACTGGCCCGCGATATTTGATTTTTCCTTCGCACGAAATCGTGCCGCGTGGGTTTTTATAAATGTCGAATTTCTGCTTTTCGGGAGGAACCTCAATCCCTGTTTGCTCGTAAATCCACGCACCGATTTCCGCGAAAGCCGTTTTCAAAAATTCCTCATTGATTTGATTGGGATCGGTCAATGTGAAATCGAGGTCTTCGGAAAAGCGATACGTTTCAAAATAGCATTTCTTGAGACAGGTTCCGCCTTTGAATACCCATGTTGCCCGAAGGATCGGGTGCGATGCGATGCCTGCCAGCATCCACCCAAGCACGTAATCCTTTTCGACAACGTGTGGTGTTAGCGACATTTGTGTCGCCATGTCGAGTATCTCGCGACGATCAATCATGACGGCTCACCCAGAATGACGGGACCCATAATTTCCATCTTGAAATGAGACGTGGCGATTCAAGTGTTGGATCAAGGCGTGCATTGCCCTTGGTCAATCGCTGAGCACAAGCCGCGATTAGACCGAACGTGTCATCACGCCCTTCAACCAAAAATCCCAGACGCTTGAATACCGCGCCGTTACCAAGTTTTTCAGCATAAGAGATCAGCCTCTTATCGTCTCGATCTGGCCGTTTGAAATACTCCGCTAGGCAATCAGACACCTGCTGAATTCCGCCACCAATCCTTGGGTCATTGAGCATATCAATGATTGTTCGGTGTGGATCGGATACCAGTACCTTGCTGTTGCCCCGCCATACCGCGACGGTGCCAAACATTCGGCTTTCGTCAATATGCGTGATTGTAAATGGCACGCCATGCCGCACTTGAGATTTCTCGCGAACGGCATTCGATGTGAAAACGACAACGTCGTTAAATATCTGCTCGGTCAAGTCCCAATGTTGCGCTGCGGCTCTGCCGCCGACATAGGCAGGCGAAAAAAGAGCTGGCACTAGAACCCAAGGATCATCGAGGACATGTTCGCTTCCAAGCGAGTCCAGAGAGGCGGGCAGATATGCCCCGCGTCCAACTCGGCGAAACCAACCTTGTTTCGTCCACCGTGCTAGCTTCTTTGCGGCAAGCGATCCATCGACCCCCAATATTCGTGCAGCATCGGCTACATGGATTACGTCGCCTGATTGACGCACGAGTGATACCAGATGTTGGCGACCTTCCGGCAATGAGGGTGACATATATTTCAACTGCTTAATTTCTCACTTTAAGTGAAGTTAAGCTATTATAATATACCAATTAGCTTCAAACGTCCAGTATATTATAATCACACAAAGTCGCGTTTTTCGCGATTATATGCGTATGGAATGTATGCTTAAGTGCCATATGATCCTTTAACTACGATCAAACGGGCACTTGATGATCCTGATTACCTCCTGTTGCCAGTGCCACTCAGTGATCCGCTAAGTCTCCGAATGTACCCGTGTCTGAATGTCTGTTGGTGCAAGGGGCAAAGCTAATCCTTCTCCACTTTGTTTCGATCACAAGTGATGCACCTTCATTCAGGCTCGGAACTTATTTTTCCAACGCGGCTCATCTTCAGCGGCGCAATCCCCGCTCGCGATGATTGATGAAGAGCTTGCCCACCGTGGTCCAGCTCCATAAAGGGCTGAACCAACGAAGACCCGCCAAGGGGAAGTTGGGAAGCGTTAGCTCCCCTTCTTCTTGGCGGTTGGCCTATCAACGCCCTCGCGCATGACGATCCCACCGTTTACGGGGATGGCATTGAGTGCGAGCGTAAAGCCTTTGCCGTCCTTGGTTGATCATGCAACGCCGATGTCAGTCCAGCGGGCGTTTTCGCCGTCACCTGTCACGTTGAACAAACGGTGGCTTGGGCGCGATTTGGTTGTTGTGTCAGTCATAATGGTTCTCCTTCGTTAAATCGCGTTGGGAAAATTCCCGCTGCGTCATGGGGAGAAAAGTGACCAGACGAATAAGGCTGCGATCAAAGGTTTTGTGGATGCAAACTATCGCGCGGAGCTGCAAGGCACTGAAGCGAGTGACCTTGAACGCGGACGCGTCTGATCTGTCAACCCATGAATGCGCGCCAATTGGCTACTCCCATTGATCGCCAAGCGGTTAGGTTCTCACGGATGCTACCGATTTTCTCACTAAAGCTGCCTCGCCGCCCTTGTAGAATTTCCGCAGCATGCACAAATCGCGCGGGTGGCTCTTGATTTTGGTAGCCGAAGAAGAACTCAACCAATACGCCTGCCGAACCATTTGGACCATCCTGTGCTACAAAAGATGGCGGCACCTGAATGTCCAGCACACGCCCAAGTTCATATGCTAGATCGCGTCTCGTTTTCTTGAAAACGAGGTTGCGATCTAAATTTATGATTTAGGGCCAGTTTTACACCATTTTTCGATTCCGAAAAATGGTGAACAGCCCTAGGACCTCAGACCAAATCTGTTGAGCCTTCCATCCAATCGGCTTTTAGAAAAGATACTCGTGGCCACCAATTAAAAACTGGTGCGGTGCAGGGCTCGGGCAGATCAGGAACTGTTTTGGCTTCTTGCCTTGGGGGTAGTACGGAAAGTCCTCGTCAAGCTCTCAACTCGACACGTCGAGGATTTCAGATTTTTCTTGACGCCTGCGAAAGCCGATTGCCACGTTGACTGACCCTAAAACTGGATTGCTGAAGGCAAAGTTTGGCATGATTTGCTATCGCGACCAGAATATAAAGACCTGGTGAAAAAATCGTGGTCTTTGGTGGTCTCAAACAAGCTTCTCAATCGGCCTCAGACCAACAATTCCATAGAGAGCCCTCATGATCTCCAGAAAAAAGCAGCCCATCTTTCCGAACTCTGTCACGCATCTTACCAGAACCTTGGTAGCAAATTGGTAGCAAACCAAAAATAGGTATCTATTTCGATCTATTTCGAAGCTTGATCGCTGCTGTAAAAAATTGATTTTTAAGGAAAAACTGGTGCCGCAAACAGGATTCGAACCTGCGACCCCATCATTACGAATGATGTGCTCTACCGACTGAGCTATTGCGGCACGTTTTCATTGTGGGTGGGCCCACCTCTTGCTCTCGCCCTTTGGGGCAAAAGATGGGGCCTGATACAACGAGGCAGGGGTTTGAGCAACTGTTCGTGAACACGCTCTTGCATGCAGGGCTTGCTCTCCCAATCTAAAAGCTAGGGCTTGGAAATGTACCCGGCCGCCAAGGAGAGACGACGGATGTTTGACGCAAATAAGATTTTTGCTGCGCTGCAAAGCGAATTGCCCAAGGCAATCTCTGCCATCAAGACTGAGGGTCAGGCTGGTGTTGATCGCGTTAAGACAGATGCGGGTGCCAAGAATATTGCTATGGGGGCAGGTGCCGCCGGCGTTTTGGGCGGCCTTCTTTTGTCTGGCGTCGCTGGGAAATTTGGACGTCAAGCAGCCACGCTAGGCGGTCTCGCCGCTTTGGGCACGCTGGCCTATAATGCCTACCAGAAGCATCAGGGTCAGGCGGGGGCTGAGACCGCACCCAGCGGTGCTTTCTTGCCAAGTTCCGCCCAAGATCAAGAAGCCGTTGGTAAGGCAACCATCCGCGCCATGATTTCTGCCATGAAGGCCGATGGTCAGATCGAAGCAACCGAAAAGGCCAAATTGTTTGACCATCTGGCCAAGATCGACTTGTCCGACAGCGAAAAAGCCTTTTTGTTCGATGAATTGGCCAAGCCGCTCGATATTCAACAAGTGGTGGCCGATGCAAGCTCACCGGAATTGGCGCTGGAGATTTATGCCGCCTCCCTGGTCGCGATCAACACACAAGGCTCGGCCGAAAAAGCTTATCTGGCAGATCTGGCGACACGCTTGAAGCTGGATACCGCACTGGTCGCCAAACTTCATGACGAGGCCTTATTGCCAGCTTAAAGTAAACCAAGCGGCAGACATGGGTCGGCCCAGCACACGCTGTGGCCGACCCTTTTTATGCGGCTTCAGAGGCTGAAGTTTGGCTGGTAAAAGCGTGGATGGCTGCCGCCGATCGCGCAGCGCGAAGGCCGTCGCGTATCTCTTCACGACGCAATAGACGCGAAATCCGAGCCAGCGCTTTTAGATGATCCGCACCCGCTTCTTCAGGAGAGAGCAAGAGGACGACAATGTCGGCCGGCCGACCATCGGGAGCCTCGAAGTTGATGGGTGGGTCTAGCAAAGCCAGAACAGCGGCCGGGCACTTTAAACCCTTTAGTCGGGCATGGGGAATGGCAACGCCATCGCCAACACCGGTGCTGCCCAAACGCTCCCGCTCCAGCGTGGATTCAAGCGTTGCAGACAGGTCCACCCCATAGGCAGACACGGCTGATTCTGCCATGGCCAAAAGTACTTCATTTTTCGTTTGCGCTTTGATCCGGAAAACGATGGCGTCAGCGCGGATAAGGTCTGCTAGATCAGGCATAAGGTCTTTTCTCGAGTCGGCCTATGCCCCCGCACGGGCCGACTGGTTTGAAAAATACTGCGTCGCAATCAGCCCGATACACTAGGGGCTGGATCAATCCAACCAATATTCCCATCTGCGCGTCTATATACAATGTTTAGCTCGCCCGATCTGGGATTTCTAAACATCAGAAATGGTGCCTCGCCCAGTTCTAACTGCATTACCGCGGTGGCCACAGGCATCGTGCGAATTAGTGTTTTCGTCTCTGCGATCACGGCGGGGCCGGCTGGCATACTAGAATCTTGCCCGTCATCAGCCTCATCCACATCTTCGGATTCAATGACATTATAAGTGGCTTCTTCGCGCGGTAGAGGCGCATGGTGCTTGGCGTGATGGTCTTTTAAGCGGCGCTTGTAGCGGCGAACTCGCTTTTCAATCTTCTCTAGGGCGGCAGCAAAAGCAGCGTGAGGCTCTGAAGCCTCGCCGTTGGCTTCCAGCGTAATGCCAGAGTCCAAATGTACAATGGTTTCAACATGATAGAGGTGGCGCTGTTTGTCCAAGGTGACGATGGCTTCACCGTCGCGCGACACATAACGCCCGACGCCGATCTCCAAATCCTCTTGGATTTTGCCCCGTAAAGCTTCCCCCACATCGATGTTGCGGCCTGTGACTCTGACTGTGAGATTGCCCATCTGAGGTGCCTCCATGTAACTGGGTGCGGTGTAGATCCACCGTCACATCAGTGTTGCACTGGAACTGTGCTTTGGGAAGATGATTTTGCGCTGAAGTGTGGCCCTATCAAGGCAAATTGACCGCCTTTGATCGGATAAAAAATATATTTATCAGAAGATTAACCGGTAAGATCAACTAAACCGTCAGTCGAAAAAGCAGGCTGCTTAGCCCGCGCGGCTCATGGTACGGCGACGTTGTACAGACGACGGAATCCGCAAGGCTTCGCGGTATTTGGCCACAGTACGTCGCGCAATATCGACTCCCGTTTCACGCAGAATTTCCACGATGCGATCATCCGACAGCGGGGCTTCCTGCATCTCGCCGTCGATGAGACTCTTGATCCGATGACGGACGGCCTCAGAGGAGTGGGATTCCCCGCCATCGGAAGCATGAATAGCGGTGGTGAAGAAATATTTCAGTTCAAACACGCCTCGCGGGGTCGAGATAAACTTATTGCTGGTGACGCGCGAGACGGTGGACTCGTGCATCTCAATCGCGCGCGCGACATCTTTTAGGATCAGCGGACGCAAATGAGCGACGCCATAGGTCAGGAAGCCGTCTTGTTGGCGGACGATTTCCTTCGCCACTTTCAAAATCGTGCGGGCGCGCTGATCGAGGCTTTTGACCAACCAATTCGCGTCAGCTTGGGCTTCGGCCAGATAGGAGCGCTCATCCTGAGAGCGAGCTTGGCGGGACACGCTCTCCGCATAGGCATTATTGACCAGGACCCGCGGTAGTGTGTCGGAATTCAATTCAATCAGCCACGTGCCCATTGGCCCTTCGCGGACAAAAACGTCGGGGATAATGGCGCTCGACTCTGCGCTGCCAAATGTGGCGCCAGGCTTGGGCGTTAAGGCCCGGATCTCAGCAATCATATCGGCCAGATCAGCCCCGTCGACGCCGCAAATGTCATACAGGCTCTTCAGGTCATGGCGCGCTAAGAGGGGTAGGTTGGCGAGGAGGGCCTCCATCGCGGGGTCATATCGGTCACGCTCTTTGAGTTGTGCGGCCAGGCATTCTTCCACACTGCGCGCGCAAACGCCGGTCGGATCAAAGGTCTGCAAGGTTTGAACCACAAGCTCTAGTGCATCATGGCCGATCCCTAAACGCTCGGCCACCTCGCTCATGTCGGCGCGCAAATAGCCAGCGTCATCGACGTGATCAATCAAATAGCTCGCAACCATGCGATCGACGGGGGACGAGAAAGCCAGCACGGCTTGGCTCTCTAAATGATCGCGCAGCGACACCGTCTGGGTGAGACGACTTTCGAAGTCTTCTAAATCTTCAAAGCCACCACGGCCGTCGCCCGCTTTGCTCCAGTCCACACTTGAGCCAATCGCTTCGCTGGCTGGCATGTCGGCATCGCTATGGACATCCTCATAATTGGCATCAAGGGCTGCCTCAGCATGGGGATCGGGTCCCTCGCCATTGGCGCATAATTCTTGTGGACCGTCAGAGCTGGCTACTGCTTCGCGGGGGTCGACATCGGGCGTATCTTGGATGCCGTAATCCTCGGCGTCATCCACGCGCTCTAGAACCGGGTTGCGCTCTAACTCTTGCTCGACATAGACAGCCAGTTCAATCGTGGACATTTGCAACAGCTTGATCGCTTGCTGCAATTGGGGCGTCATAACAAGGCCTTGGCCCTGTCGAAGCTCCATGCGCGGTGCGATAGCCATTCTACTCGTCCCCGTTAGGCCTTAAAATCCGCTCCAAGATAAACACGGCGGACGTCGGGCTGGTGTAACACTTCGTCTGGCGAACCCTCAAACAAGACCTCGCCGTCAAATATGATAGTCGCACGATCAATAATATTCAGTGTATCTCTGACATTATGATCAGTGATCAGCACACCAATGCCGCGTTGCTTCAAAAATCCGATCAAATCACGGATATCTGCGATAGCGAGGGGATCAATCCCAGCAAAAGGCTCGTCTAAGAGGATAAAAGACGGGTCAGTTGCCAAGGCGCGCGCGATTTCAAGGCGTCGCCTCTCCCCGCCAGAGAGCGACGTTGCCCGCTGCTTGCGGAGGCGATCGATTCGCAATTCGGTTAGAATCTCTGTCGCGCGAAATTCGCGGGTGGTAGCATCGGGCTCTATTGTTTCCAGCACCGCCAGAACATTGTCTTCCACACTCATCCCACGAAAGATTGAAGGTTCTTGCGGCAGATAACCTAAGCCCAGACGTGCCCGAACATACATCGGCAAAAGCGTTACATCCTGACCATCGATCGATATATCGCCAAAGTCGGGCTGAATCAGGCCCATGACCATGTAAAAGCATGTTGTTTTGCCAGCACCATTGGGTCCCAACAGGCCCAGAATTTCACCACGCTTGAGGCTGAGAGAAACGCCATTAACAACTTGGCGACCCTTGTAGGCCTTGCCAAGGTCGCGTGCGATCAAGCCCATGTCATCAAGCGATCTAGCTCTGGCAGCAGTATGAGGTGGGCGCATGGTCGAAATTCCCTCTAACGTCTGGCACAATCGGATTGCGAACTCATTTGGAGGCTGGGCCGCCCTTGGTCGCTTGGCCATTGTTTGGAAAAATCACTGCCCGCACGCGACCGTCCATGCCACGCATGGTCGAGGCTCGTGTCTTGGTGTTCAAGGTCAACATCGAGCCTTTCAGAACACTTTGGCCCTGCACAGCGACAACATTGCCGAAAAACTGCACCGTATTGGCTGGGGCATCGAAGATGGCCCGGTCGCCGCGGATTTTTTCAGTTGGGGTGACATAGAATGTCTCTCCCTCTGTATAGACCTTGTCGATATCGCCGTTGGACCCATTGCTTCCGCGCAGATAAGTCACGCGGATCCGCGGCGCGCGTATTACGGCACCATCTTGCGCCACAGATGCATTGCCCACCAAGGTGCTAACACCGGCAGCCGGATCATACACCAAATCATTGGCTGACACTTCTATCGGGCCGCTGCTGCTACTTGATTGAGCCAAAGCTGCGCCACCCACGAGGCCAAGGCTGAGTAGGATCGCAAAACTGGGCACAGCAAGGTTTTTAAATTGAGTCATATCAAGTCCATTGATAGAGATTCGACACTTCTAGCCACCAGACGCACGAGCCCCATGTTAAAATTGTCAGTTGAGCTGAGCGATCACGTTGCCTGTCAGGCGCAATCGCTGGGTTTCCGTATTATACTCATAGCGGTCAGCAGCCCCCGTGCCTAGCTCTGATCGAATGCGGATTGTCCCCGTGCCTGTCAGGTTTCGGGTTTCCTTGTCGAAATAGGCACGTTCTGAGGTAGCTTCGCCATTTTTGAATGTGACGCGCGCATTGCCTAACAAGGCTACCGCCCCCTTGGCTTCATCCCATTGTAGCGACTGGGCGGTGGCGGCCTCTCCGCTGGGCAATACGATCTGGGTCCCGCCTTCCAGTGTTAGGACGGAAGGGTCGGAGGTCCACATCGCCGAAACGCCCGTTGCCCGTTCGCCTGTTTTCCGGGCAAACACGACATTGCCTTTCAATGACAAGGTCTGAGCATCTTGCGACCAGATGCCCTCGTCTGCCGTTGCTAGGCTACCATCGGCAGTTTCGAGTTTTGGCTTTTCAAGCCGTACTGCCCCGGCAGGGTCTGAAATACTCCGCGTTGCTTTCAAGCCTGTGACCTTTAGACGCTTGCCTTCGCGCGTATTGCCGACGAACTCTGGTGCATCCATCACAAATTGGTCGCCTTGAACCAGTTTGCTGGTGTCAATCGCGGCCCCTTGCACTCCCCGCAGTATAACACTGCCGACCAAGAGCAGGGTTGATAGAGCCGCCCCAGCTAAAAACACCATGCGCGTGGTCTTCACCCGAATAGTACGCACGCGCGCATCATTCGGCGTCATGCGCCGCCTAGCGGAATGTAAGGCGTGGGTGTGGAGCATTGTCATGCGTGGGAAAAGATGTCTGACTCAGCCCAGCCCATCAAGTCCAAATCGGCGCGGACTGGCAGGAAGTCGAAACAGGCTTGGGCAACTTCCATCCGACTTTCGCGCTTCAGCATCTCAACCAAACGGGTTTTGGCGGCATGCAGATAGAGCACGTCTGAGGCCGCATATGCCAATTGCGCCTCGCTCAATTGGCCCGCGCCCCAGTCAGAGCTTTGTTGTTGCTTATTGAGCTCAACACCAACAAGTTCTTTTACCAAGTCCTTCAAGCCATGACGATCCGTATAGGTGCGCACCAATTTAGACGCGATTTTGGTACAAAAGATTGGGCCGACCTCGATGCCCAAATACTGCTTGCACATCGCCACATCAAAGCGGGCAAAATGAAATAGCTTTTCGACCTTCGGATCAGCCAACAGGGCCTTCAGATTTGGGCAATCATAAGCAGGCCGGTTCAGGCGGACGATATGCGCATTCCCATCGCCTGCGCTCAGTTGCACCACGCACAAGGCGTCACGCACCAAGGACAGACCCAAGGTCTCTGTATCTACAGCCACAACGGGCCCTAAATCCAAGCCATCTGGTAAATCGCCCTCGTAAGAATGAATCGTCACGTCTAAAGCCTCATCTGGTCATAAAGTCTGGGTCTTGGCGCGCCCAAGAAAGGGCCGCGTCAAACTTTGTTCTCTTCTCTAAGCCTTTTTTCGCTGCACCGCAAAAGATGTTGAATGTTGATTACAGGCCCGCATAGGTATGTCTCTTTTAGAACGACGCGAGTTCGAGCATAGAGGCAGCGCCATGCTGCGCTCTGGCGTGCGGGAATTGGCAAGATGGATGTGGGTTGAGGCTTGATGAGTAGCGAACGCGATACAGATTCCGACTGGAACCAACTCGGTGAGGTCGACCCCTTTTGGGCTGTGATTACGGATGAACGCTTTCGCGCCGAGAAAATGGATAAGACCACCCGAGAAGCCTTTTATGAAAGCGGATTTGGTAATATCGACCAGTTCCACATTGCCCTTAAGCACTATTTTTCTGCACCTGATCACTTTGAGGCCTGCTTGGACTTTGGTGCCGGTGTCGGGCGATTATTAGTGCCAATGGCTAAGCGCGCAAACACTGCTGTGGGCGTGGACATTGCCGATTCTATGCGAGCAGTTTGTCAGACGCGCTTGGATGAATTGGGTCTTTCCCAAGTGAAGCTTGTTGCAACGCCCAAGGAAGCTGCCGCATTTGGCCCGTTTGACTGGGTCAACTCCTTCATCGTGCTCCAACATATTCCACCTGCCCGAGGCTTGACGTTGATCGCGGACTTGATTGCGACAGTCGGGCCGGGGGGCTTCCTTTCCCTGCACGTGACGACATTTCGAGATGCGCATCTGATGTCCCAAGACACTGCGGGCTCGGTTAGAAAACTTTTGCGCCAAGTTCGGGCGAGCATGCTTTCAGGTCCACAGATCGGGCAAATCAGCATGTTTGACTATGATTTGGGCCAAGTTCTCGCCCTCTTGACCCGCGCCGGTTGCCCCCGCTTTGTCTTGGAACACACCAACCACGGCGGCCATCATGGCTATATGATTTATGCGCAGAAAGTGGCGGGGTAGCAGCGCTCGTTATCCTCCTATGCTAGGCAAGCATTTGGAAGATCGGCAATGAAGATCGGCAATAAGGGTGATTTATGGTTCGCGTGTGTTGGGTGTGGCAACTTCTTTCAGAATGCGCCATAGTTTGTTGCACTTCCACATTCACCGGTTTGGAACACAAGTATGCTGACACAGGGTGACGATTATCCAATTCATCAAACCGCTGAACCGATTGCCTATTCGGGTACGGATCGTAATTTTTACGATCGGTATTTCTTCAACGGATACCAAGCAGATGGCAGCGGCTTTTTCGCTTTGGCTTTTGGCGTTTACCCGCATCTAAATGTCGCCGATGCGCATTTCTCGGTTATTCGCGGCGGTGTCCAACATTGTCTGCATGTGTCGCGGCTTCTCGCGATGGAGCGGATGGATCTGTCGGTCGGGCCTATCAAAATTGAGATTGTTGAACCCCTCAATATTCTGCGCATTGTGGTCAGCAACCATGAGGGATTTAGTGCCGATTTGACCTTTACTGGGCGCGCCTTTCCGGTCGAGGAACCCCGCTTTACCCGCCGCATCGGGCCGCGTACCTTTATGGACTATACGAGGATGACCCAGAACGGGCACTGGTCAGGTTGGATCGAGATTGATGGTGAGCGCGAGGATGTCGGCGGCAGTGTTGGCACGCGGGATCGCTCGTGGGGCGTTCGACCCATCGGTGCTAGTGACCCCCAGCCAAGCGTGCCCCAACAGGTGCCGCAATTTTTCTGGATTTGGAGCCCGGTGAATTTTGCCGATGCCAGCCTGTTCTTCCACATCAATGCTGATGGGGCCGGAAAGCCTTGGAATAGCCGCGCTGTGTGGTGCCCGGACAGGGCAGGTCCCGATGACAGGATTGAGACAGAGCATGCGTCCATGTCCCTGTCACTCATCCCCGGCATGCGCCACGCCAGATCGGCCAGCTTGATCATGGAGACTGATGGGGAACCTGCACGCCAAGCTACCTTCCAGCCAATCACCACCTTCCTGATGCGGGGTCTTGGCTATGGGCACCCCACTTGGGGGCATGGCGGCTGGAAGGGCGACCTGGTCACCGAGCGTGAGGATATCGATCTTTCCAGCATCGTACCGGGCCGCCCGGACCATCTTCATATCCAAGCTGTTTGCAAGGTGACCGTGTCAATTGGCGAGGAGACGCAAGTGGGCACCGGCATCCTCGAACAATTCATCATTGGTGCCTACGCCCCCTTGGGACTGACAAGCCTTGCCGCAGATTGATCCTATCCCCGCACCGGTCGACATCAATGCCGACTGGCTGGCACAGCACTTGGGGCGGACCGTTTCTGGCGTTACAGCCAAGCCGGTCGGGACAGGGCAGGTCGGGGCAACCTATCGCTTTATGCTGACAGACACCGATCCAGACCCAGCCCACCCGGCGTCCCTGATCGGCAAGTTCATGTCGGAGGATCCGGTCAGCAGGGCCACGGGCATTGCGCAATTGAGCTATGTGCGAGAGGTGAAATTCTATCAGAATTACGGCAATACCAAGCTCCTACCGATCCCTACGGCTAGATATGCCGCCATAGATGAAGCCAGCCATGCGTTTGCTTTGGTCATGGACGACTTTCCCAATCACAGGCCGGGCAACCAATTGCTGCCCGCGACGCTGGAAGAAGCAAAGCTGGCGATGGTGGCGGCGGCCAGCATTCACGCTGCTTGGTGGGGTGATCGCGGGCTCGACACCCATGCTTGGCTAAACGGCTCGCAAGCTGCTTCTGGAATGGATGTCGACGCCTTGTTTGAAATGCTGTGGCCGGCCTTTTGTGCGCGCTATGGCGATCAGATCAACAACCAAATCCGTGCGACTGGTGAGGCCTATCTAGGCCGGATCAATGCATGGATTTCCCAGCGAACCGGACCGCGCTGCCTCACCCATGGTGACTTTCGCCCCGATAATATGTTGTTTTATGAAGGCGATGCCGCCCACCCGATTGTCATCGTCGATTGGCAAACGGCCGGGGTGGGCAATGGCGCGACCGATATTGCTTATTATTTGGGGACAGCCCTGACGCCAGAGATGCGCCGCACGCAGGAGCGCGCTTTGATCGATCTGTGGGTCGACCAACTGGTGAAGGCTGGAGTGCCCGAAGCCGATACCCAAAGCTTATGGGACACCTATCGGCGCGACGCCTTGGCCGGATTCTTGATGGGTGTCCTTGCATCCATGATCGTGGCACAAACACCGCGCGGCGACGCTATGTTCCTAGCCATGTGTGCCCGTGCTGCCGCGATGGTTGAAGATCACGGCTCTGTCGAGCTGATCTAGCAGGACTTCGTCAAACTAGCGTGTTTGGTTGGCGGGCGGCAACGCGCAGATAAAACGCGTTTGGTTGGCGGGCGGCAACGCGCAGATAAAACGCGTTGGGTTGGTGGGCGGCAACGCGCAGATAAAAGTGGTGCCCAGAAGAGGACTCGAACCTCCACGCCTCGCGGCGCTGCTACCTGAAAGCAGTGCGTCTACCAATTCCGCCATCTGGGCAACGGAAGCGGGGATTTAGAGGACATGGGCGCAGGCGTCAATTGACTTATCATTGCGTCAAGTGCGATTTCGCCCTGCGTAGCTGACTTGCTGGGGCAAGGCAGGCTCGTCTAGATCATGTCTATGGCCAAACTGGTGATCATGGGCGTCTCTGGCGCCGGCAAAACGACTTTGGGCTCGGCTTTGACGGCGCGTTTGGGTTGGCGCTTCCTGGATGCCGACGATTTTCATTCTCCAGAAGCCAAGGCTAAAATCGCCTCAGGCGTCACGTTAGATGAGACCGACCGTGCTGCCTGGTTGGCCCGGATAAAGCCTGTGTTTGATGAGGTGGGGGTGTCGACGGTTTTGGCATGCTCGGCGCTTAAGGCAATTCATCGCACAAGCTTGGCACCTGACTATCTGGTGCATTTGGTGATTGGGACGGACCTTGCCCACACGCGTCTCAGCGCACGGCAAGGCCATTTCGCGGGCCCCAGCATTTTGGCTTCGCAATTTTCGACGTTGGAGACACCAGACAACGCGCTGGCCGTCGACGCTGCACAGCCAACGGCTGCGCAGGTCGATCAGATTATTCAGGCATTTGCACTCAAATCTGCGTGAGCGATCAGAATGGGAGCGCCCGGCGGCGTTTGGAATAAGCGGTATAGCCTGCATTCACACCCGCACGAAAGCCAATGCCTGTGCGCATCGGAGCCAATGTCACCCCTTCAGCGCGCTGATAGGTGACTGCAATGCCCGCAATAAAGAAGGCTGCACCCTCGACGCCTGGATAGCGACGATAGATGCCGTCAGGGTTTTGCAGATTATAAACGAGGGTGAAGACTTTGCTGGCATTGCCTCCGGTGTCGAGGCCGATAGAAGGGCCTTGCCAGAAGACTTTGCGCTCTTGTCCGTCCTTCATCACCAAAGTGCCTTGGCCATAGCGCACGCCAAAGCCGATGGCAGCGGCATATTCATCGCCGCGAATATAGCCAACGGGGCTACCCTGATCTTGAAACACGCGCTCAACCGCTTGGCCGACGGTACCTGAGGTTTTGCCAAAAAAACTGCCAGCTGCATCAACAATTTCCTGTTGGGTAAAGCCGTCAGGATTGGCCTTTTTGGTGGAGGGCGCAGCACTTGAAGACGTCGCCATGTCATCAGGCGATGGCCCCGCGGTTTGCGCTAGGGCGGGTGTTCCAAAAGTCAGGCCCGAACTTAGGACTGCCGCGCAGAAAATAGCAAGTTTTCGATTAAACATCATGTGGCTCCAAAATCGCCCCTTGGTTTGTTAAAGCCAAACATGGTTAGTTTGGTGTTAAAATGGCCACGGCGTGTTCAGAACTTGGACTTCTTCAAAAAGGGGTATCGTCGGTGTGCAGCTGATAGGGGACCAGAACGGCTGGATCGTCCAGCTCACGGCAGAGCGCGCGGTCGCGGGTGACTAAAGTCCGCCCGCTAGCTTGAGCGGTTGCGACAATCAATGCGTCCGCCAAGTCGAGCCGTCTTTCTTGCCGCAGGACTGCCGCATAAACAGCAATGTCGGCGTCGACGTGGATCAGATGAAAGCGGTCTAACCAGAGACGCATGGTTTCTTCTTCGGCAGAAGGTACGCCCGACATGACCTCCACCCAGGTGATAACAGAGATGGCGGCCCCAATATGGGTCGAAATGGCCTCACTAGCCGCCCGATGCCCTTGCAGATGGTCGATCAATATATTGGTGTCGAGTAAAACCTTCATCGACCCCACCCTTTGGTTTGGGTTACCGTGTGCGAGCCTTTCGATAGCCATGCGCCTGCAGCAGCACAAGTCCCCCGCATGGCACACCCTTCCCCTTCGCCTTCGGGTCAGCTAAAAGCCCCGCCATCCCCTAGTTTGACTGACAGAAAGACACACGCGTGGCACATCAGCATATCTTCCAAATGCAAGGCCTGACCAAAGCCTATCCAGGCGGCAAGAAAGTATTCGAAAACATCTGGTTGTCCTTTTACCCAGATGCGAAGATTGGTGTGGTTGGTGTCAACGGTTCGGGTAAGTCCAGCCTTTTGAAGATTATGGCTGGCCTCGATAAGGACTTCACGGGCGAGGCTCGTCCCGCACAAGGCACCAAGATGGGCTATTTGGCCCAAGAACCAGACTTGGACGCCACCAAATCAGTCTGGGAGAACGTCATTGCAGACTGCCCGGAAAAGATATTGTTTGATCGGTTCGGCGAAGTCTCGATGAAGATGGCCGAAGATTATAGCGACGAATTGATGGAAGAGATGACATCCTTGCAAGAGCAGATCGATGCTGCGGATGCATGGGATATTGATGCCAAGATCGAAATGGCTATGGGCGCGCTGCGCTGCCCCGACAATGATGCCGACATTTCCAAGCTATCTGGTGGGGAAAAGCGCCGCGTCGCGCTGTGCCGCTTGCTCTTGTCTAAGCCTGACATGATGATGCTGGATGAACCGACCAACCATTTGGACGCAGAATCGGTGGCCTGGCTTCAGCACCATTTGGAAGAATTCCCTGGCTGCGTCATCCTCGTCACGCACGACCGCTACTTCCTCGATCAAGTGACAAAATGGACGCTGGAACTCGATCGTGGCAAAGGGATTCCGTACGAAGGCAATTATTCCAGCTGGCTCGAGCAAAAGGCCAAGCGGATCGCGCAAGAAGAACGCGAGAGCGACGCCAAGTCCAAAATGATGGCAAAGGAATTGGATTGGGTCCGCCAAAGCCCGAAAGCACGCCAAGCCAAATCGAAGGCGCGTCTGGCCCGTTATGAAGAAATGGCAGATGCGGCCGAGCGCGAAAAGCAAAGCTTCGCCACCATCCAAATCCCACCCGGACCGCGTCTGGGTACCAATGTTATTCGCTTTGATGGCCTGTCGAAGGGTTATGGCGAGCGCATGTTGATCAATGATCTCACCTTCAAGCTGCCGCAGAACGGCATTGTGGGCGTGATCGGTCCGAACGGGGCGGGTAAATCGACCCTTTTCAAAATGATTACCGGTCAAGAAGTACCAGACTCAGGCTCCATCACTGTGGGTGAGAGCGTCAAGCTGGGCTTTGTCGATCAAAGCCGCGATGCTTTGGATGATAGCAAGAACGTTTGGGAGGAGATCTCCGGCGGGCTCGACATTATTGATGTCGGCGGTCGCGAAGTGCCTTCGCGTGCCTATGTCGGAACCTTTAATTTCAAAGGTGCCGATCAGCAAAAGAAAGTCGGGCTTTTGTCTGGCGGTGAACGTAACCGCGTGCATTTGGCCAAAACCCTGCGTTCAGGGGCCAATGTGTTGCTGCTCGACGAACCAACCAACGACCTTGACGTTGAAACACTGTCTGCCCTTGAAAACGCGCTGGAAGTCTGGCCGGGCTGCGCCGTGGTCATCAGCCACGACCGTTGGTTCCTTGACCGTTTGGCCACGCATATTCTTTCCTATGAAGGCGAAAGCCATGTGGAATGGTTTGAAGGTAACTTCCAAGCCTATGAAGAAGACAAAAAGCGTCGTCTGGGCCTGACCGAAATCATTCCAAGCCGCATCAAGTTCCAGAAGTTCGCGCGATAGGCAATGCAGCCGCCTGCAGGGGACCCGCAAGCCCAGTTGAAGGCGATGGTCGCAGAAGCGGTTCGATTGATAAGTCGGACCGCTGTCACGCTGATGGAGCGGTCGCCGCCCAAATTGGCCATCGTCCAAGACTTTCAATGCCGCGGGGCGACAGCTGATCAAGCGGCGCGCTATTATCAACCCAATGACGACATGCCGCTGGGGCCGGGCCTGTTATTTTTTCATGGCGGCGGATTTCTGGCCGACAGCATTGAAACCCATGACAGCCTTTGCCGCCATCTTGCATTAAGCTCAGGCATTCGCATCCTGTCGGTCAATTACCGGCTGGCTCCCCAACATATGTTTCCGAGCGCCCATGAAGATGCATTGGCGATTTGGGATGACATTTCTTCGCGGACTGAGACCTGGGATATTCTGCCAACAGCTTTGGCCGTGGGGGGCGATTCGGCTGGCGGCAATCTGGCGGCAGGTGTTGCGCTTGCCCGACCAACAGCCCGCCTAATGCTGCTCTACCCTTGGCTGACCTTGACGGTCGAGAATTTGCCAAGCCCGAATTTGAAAGAAGGCAGTTTGGCCGGGCGTAGCCTGCGTGATTTGTGTGCTTTGGCGTATTTGGGTCCAGACTGGCAAGCCCTTGCAAAGGATCTGCGCGCCTCACCCTTGTTGGCTGAGGACCTATCCAACATCAAAGGGGCCGATATTCTAACTGGCGGCTGGGACCCGGTGCGCCCTGATGGGGCCTTGTTTGCAGACCGTCTTCGCGCGGCGGGAATAGACGTCACGCTTGAGCATTTTGACGACCTTGTCCATGGCGGTCTGTCATTCCCCACAAGCTCCAGTCTTGCCGGGCGCGCGCTTGATCAAATGGGGCGCGCTTTAGGTAGAGGTTTGGGCATTAGGGGGTAAACCCCCTACAACACAAACCGGCTCAGATCGGTGTTCTTCGACAAGCCTTCGACCTTCTCGCGGACATAGGCACCGGTGATGTCGATGGTCTCGCCGCCGCGGTCGGTGGCGTTGAAGCTGATGTCGTCTAACACGCGTTCCAAGACGGTATGCAGACGGCGCGCACCGATGTTTTCAACGCTCGTATTTACGGCCACCGCCACGTCGGCAATGGCATCTACGGCGTCGTCAGTGAAGGAAAGCGTCACGCCTTCGGTTCCCATTAGACCGACATATTGCTTCACGAGGCTGGCTTCGGGCTCTGTTAAGATACGGCGGAAATCATCGCGGGTCAGGGCCTGCAGCTCCACGCGGATGGGTAAGCGGCCTTGCAGTTCTGGCAACAGGTCGGATGGCTTGGCCACATGGAAAGCGCCCGATGCGATGAACAGGATGAAGTCGGTCTTAAGTGCGCCATGCTTGGTCGAAACGGTGGTGCCTTCGATCAAGGGCAACAAATCGCGTTGTACGCCTTCGCGGCTGACATCGGCCCCCTGGCGTTCGGCACGGGCACAGATTTTGTCGACCTCATCGATAAAAACAACGCCTTCGGTCTCGGCCAAAAGCAAGGCTTCTTGCGTAATGGAATCCTTATCCAATAGCTTATCGCTTTCCTCCATCACGAGGGGCTCATAGGCTTCGGCGACCGTGGTCTTGCGCGCACGCTTCTTCGTGCCGGATAGGCTTTGAAGCATCGAGCCTAAATCGATCATGCCGCCCGGCGCTCCTGGAAATTCCATCATCGAGGCAGCGGGAGAACTCACGTCGAAATCAAGTTCAATCTCCTTGTCCGCCAAAAGGCCGCCGCGGAGTTTTTTGCGGAAGGCTTCACGCGTACCTTGGCTAGCCTCGGTTCCAACCAGCGCATCTAAAACGCGGTCTTCGGCCATGGCTTCGGCTTTGGCGCGTACATCTTTCCGGCGGCGGTCGCGCACCAAATGGATGGCAGCCTCAACCAGATCCCGGATGATCTGATCAACATCACGGCCGACATAGCCCACTTCGGTGAATTTTGTGGCTTCCACCTTCACAAACGGGGCACCGGCCAGCTTGGCGAGACGACGCGCAATCTCGGTCTTGCCGACGCCTGTTGGCCCGATCATCAGAATGTTTTTGGGTGTCGTTTCTTCGCGCAGCTTTTCCGGCAAGCGCTTTCGGCGCCAGCGGTTACGAAGCGCGATGGCAACGGCCCTTTTGGCGTCAGACTGGCCAATGACGTGGCGGTCGAGCTCGGAAACAATTTCGCGGGGGGAAAGGTCGGTCATTCTACGCTCGTCAATTGTTCAATGGTCAGATTGCCATTGGTATACACACAAATATCGGCAGCAATCGCCATGGCTTTGCGCGCGATGGTTTCAGCGTCGAGGTCTTGATCATAAAGCGCTCGTGCCGCAGCCAAGGCGTAGCCCCCGCCAGACCCGATGGCGGCGACCGCGTGGTCTGGCTCCAGAACATCGCCCGTGCCGGTCAGCACATAGGTGCCTTCTTTATCGGCGCAAATCAGCATGGCCTCTAGCCGGCGTAAATACCGGTCAGTCCGCCAGTCCTTGGCCAATTCAACACAGGCGCGCAGTAATTGATTGGGAAAACGCTCCAGCTTGCCTTCGAGCCGCTCAAACAAAGTGAAGGCGTCCGCCGTGGCACCGGCAAAGCCTGTAAGAACACTTCCCCCAGCTAAGGTGCGAACCTTGCGTGCGCCATGCTTCATCACGGTGTTGCCAACCGAGACTTGGCCATCGCCGACGACAATGACTTTACCGCCTTTGCGCACTGCCAGAATCGTTGTGCCGCGCCAGTCGGCGGCGGGACGTTCAAAATCGCTCATGTTCATCTAATGGCGTTTGTGGCCGCTGACTTCAAGGCGCGCGGGCTCCGCTTAGCTGGTACGGCGCAGTCCCTCGATCGGCGGTGGTGGGGAAAGGCCGTCTGCACGGGCAGCCCAATTGCGGGCATGGGCTTCAAATTGATCTGCCGACATGGGCGAGCCGAACAAATAGCCTTGGCCCAAAGTCGCACCACGTTTCTTCAAGAAGGCGGCTTGTTCTTGGGTTTCCACGCCTTCGGCTACCGTCTCATAATTCAGGCCGCCTGCCATAGCGATAATGGTTTCAATCATCGTCGGCGCATTGCGGTCCTTGCCCAAGGCGCTGATAAAGCTTTGGTCGATCTTAAAAACGTCAAACGGCATGCGGGTAAGTGCGGCGAGGTTTGAGTGACCCGTTCCGAAATCATCGATAGCGATCCGCACGCCTTTGTTCCGCAACGGTTCAAGCAGGCGGATCACCCGATCTGGATTACTCATCGCGATGGATTCAGTGATTTCCAACTCAAACAAGGAAGCCGGTAGGCCGGTTTCGGCCAGAATATTTTGGACCTTGGCAGTAAAGTTGTCGTCGTTGAACTGCATCGCCGACACATTGACCGCCACTCGCAGCGCAATGCCCCGGCGCAGCCACGCTGCCGCCTTTTTGGCAGCGTCGCGCATAATGTAGTCGCCCAAGGGTGCAATCAGGCCCGTTTCTTCTGCGGAGGCGATAAATTTGGTCGGCGAAACCATGCCTTGGGTTGGATGGTTCCAGCGCACCAAGGCTTCGCAGCCATGAATGCGGCCGGTGCCCAGATCCACTTTCGGCTGGAAATAGGCCATGAACTGACCTTGCTCGATCCCGGCGCGAATCTCATTCTCAAGCACCAGTCTTTCCAGTGCGCGCTGGTTCATCTTGCGTGTAAAGAAGACGCTGCGGTTGCGCCCACCATTGCGGGCATGGCTGAGCGCGAGGTCTGCTGAACGCAGGACTTCTTCGCCCGTCTCACCGTCTTGCGGGAAAATCGCAATCCCAGCGCACGCACCTAGCACGATGCGATGGCCGCCCAACTCAAAGTGCTGGCGCAAACCTGCAGCGACCAACTGGGCAAATCGACCAGCTTGGGTTGGATCATTAATGTCTGGGATCAGAACTGCAAATTCAGAAATCCCGGTCCGCGCCAAAAGTGCGGGCCGGGCGATGCAGGTTTGTAAACGCACGATCCGATCCGACGCCCGGACCGCGGCCGATAGGCGCTCTGCAACCAGCCCTAACAATTCTTCGCCAGCTATCTGGCCCAAGGTCTCTTGCACGCGGATAAATTTTTCAACATCGATCGAGATAACGGCGCCGACCAAATTGTTAGCAGCATTGGATTTTGCGGCTTCATCGGTTTCCTGACGAAAACGGTCGCGGTTAGGCAGTTCGGTGATGGTGTCTACAAAGGCAAGTTGCTGGATCCGCTTCATAGATGCGTCCAGGCGCTGCATCATTCGGTTCAGGGCTCGGGCAAGAATTTCAAGTTCATCACCAGAGCGAATGTCGAGACGGACAGCTAAGCGCTTCAAATTCGTCTGTTGGGCAAATTCTGTAAGATCGCGCAGTGGATTTGTGATGCGGCTCACAAAGGCAAAGAAGGCTGCCGTGGCTAAAATCACTGACAGCGTTGCTCCGCCAATGGCCCATGCCAATGCACGTCCGCCGAGGGTAAAGCCCAAGATCAAGATCATGCCCAACATCACGACACTAATGAGGCCGAGGAAAGCCAAAGTCAGCTTCCCGGCCAGTGTCTTTAGGATGTTTTCGAACCAATCTCTCATTAAATTCTGCGCCTATGGGTTCTGGATGCGGCGACGACACCAACGAGTTCCCAGACCAACTTTTCCTATTTGCACACATTAGGTTGACGCGGCCTTAATCTGCGCTCCGCAGATGCAGGCTGAAACAAGCGCGATCACGTGTTTCCTTTGTCTTCCCAAAGCGCTAAGAGGGGGCCGCGCGCACCAAACAGTGGCGCGGCTCACCCAGACCATTAGTGGAAAGATTTCATCGTGCGAACGGCCACCATTGAGCGCAATACGAAGGAAACGCAGATCTCTGTCACCATGAATTTGGATGGGACAGGCGCTGCGAAGGTGTCTACCGGCATTGGCTTTTTTGATCATATGCTCGAAAGCTTTGCCAAGCATGCGCTGATTGACCTGACGGTTTCTACGAAGGGCGACCTGCATATTGATATGCATCACACGGTTGAAGATACCGGCATTGTGATGGGCCAAGCGCTTAAATCCGCTTTGGGCGACTTTTCTGGCATCCGGCGGTTTGGCCATGCCTATATCCCGATGGATGAAACTTTGTCTCGCGCGTCGATTGATTTAGCAAACCGGCCTTATCTGGTTTGGAACGTCAATTTTGTGCGTCCCAAGGTCGGCGATATGGACACAGAATTGTTCAAGGAATGGTTCCATGCATTTGCAGGCAATGGCGGCCTGTGTCTGCATGTCGAAAACCTATATGGCGAGAATACGCATCATATTATCGAGAGCTGTTATAAAGCCCTCGCGCGCGCCCTAAGGGTCGCGATTGAAATTGACCCCCGTTTGAATGGGGCTGTCGCCTCGACAAAGGGCGTCCTTTAAGGCACGAAAATGCTTACCTTGATCGATTATGGTTCTGGAAACCTTCGCTCTGCTGAGAAGGCGTTGGTTGCAGCCGGTGCGCGCGAAGTCTGTGTGACAGCCGACCCGGATCGTATTGCTAAGGCCGATCAGATTGTGTTGCCGGGCGTGGGGGCATTTGCTGATTGCGCCGCTAATCTCGCCGCAGTTGACGGGTTGCGCGAAGCCTTGGAGACCCGTGTGCGCGGTGAGGGTGCGGCCTTCTTGGGCATCTGTGTTGGTATGCAACTTTTAGCGGATGTTGGGATTGAGTTTGGCTCTACCCCCGGTCTTGGTTGGATCGGCGGAGAAACTTCGATCATACAGCCAGGCTCTGCAGAGCTGAAAGTGCCGCATATGGGCTGGAACACGGCAGAACCGACCAACAATGTGGTTTTTGACACCGCTTGGGGTGGGGCGCAGGATGTTTATTTCGTCCACTCCTTTGCGTTCCGCGCCGCGTGCGATGCCGATGTCGCGGCTTGGTGCATCTATGGAGCCGATCGATTTGCCGCTGCCGTTCAAAAAGACAATATCATGGGCGTGCAATTCCACCCTGAGAAAAGCCAAAGGGCAGGTCTGGCTCTGTTGGAAGAATGGCTGAAGCAATGATCCTTTACCCCGCGATTGATTTGAAAGATGGGCAGGCCGTGCGCCTGTACAAAGGCGACTTCGCCCAGATGACGGTGTTTGATACCGACCCGTCAGCGCGCGCGGCCAGCTTTGAAGCGATGGGCTTTAGTTATCTCCATATCGTTGACCTTGATGGTGCCCTAAAGGGAGCTGGGGCCAATCTTGAAGCCATTGCGGCGATCCGTGCTCGGACCAGTCTGCCGATGCAAGTGGGCGGTGGTCTTCGCGATCTCAACGCGATTGAGAAGACACTCGCCATGGGCGTCACGCGTGTGATCTTGGGCACAATTGCGGCAAAAAAGCCCCAATTCGTGCGTGAGGCGGCAAAGGCCTTTCCGGGCCAAGTTGCGGTGGGCATTGATGCGATTGACGGCATGGTGGCGGTGGAGGGTTGGGTGGAAACGACCAATCTCGCCGCTCTTGATTTGGCTCGTCAGTTCGAAGACGCAGGTGTCGCGGCCCTAATTGTGACCGACGTTGGCCGCGACGGTACGAAGACGGGCATCAATATTGATTTCACTGGCGCGATTGCAGACGCTGTGGGCATGGATGTTATCGCGTCAGGTGGTTTGGCTGGGGTACAAGATATCGTCGCCCTCAAAGTCCGTGCTGGTAAACCCGTTGCCGGGGCCATATTAGGTCGCGCACTTTATGATGGCCTGATTGATCCCGTCGAAGCCCTCAAGGCCGCAGCATGACGCTGAAAGTTCGCATCATTCCCTGCTTGGATGTCAAGGACGGCCGCGTCGTCAAAGGCGTGCAGTTTGAAGGGTTGCGCGACGCTGGCGATCCGGTTGAGCAGGCGCAATTCTATGATGGTGAGGGAGCTGACGAGATTTGCTTCCTCGATATCTCCGCCAGCCATGAGGGCCGGGGCACGCTGCTCGATGTGGTACGGCGCACGGCCGAAGTCTGCTTCACGCCCTTAACCGTTGGCGGCGGTGTGCGCACGACGGACGATTTCCGTGCCCTTTTGCTGGCTGGGGCTGATAAGGTGGCGATCAATACCTCGGCGGTTAAAGACCCCGGCTTGGTGACGGCTGCCGCGCGGCGTTTTGGGGCTCAGTGCGTTGTGGTCGCGATTGATGCCAAGCAAGTTAGCCCGGAGCGGTGGGAGATTTTCACCCATGGCGGTCGAAATCCAACAGGTATTGATGCCTTGGCCTTTGCTAGTGACGTCGTTGCCCGTGGTGCGGGAGAGCTTCTGGTCACCTCCATGGACAAGGATGGCACCAAGTCTGGCTATGATCTGGCTTTAACGCGGGCGATTGCCGATAGCGTGTCTGTGCCGGTAATTGCCTCTGGCGGCGTTGGCAATTTGGACGATCTGGTGGCAGGGGTCACACAAGGTCATGCCAATGCCGTTCTGGCGGCATCGATTTTTCACTTCAGAACCCATACATTGGCCGAGGCACGAGCAGCCCTAGCAGCGGCTGGGGCCAAAGTGCGCGAACCGATTCAAGGAAACCTGCGATGAGCGACACTTTAGGGCAGGCATTAGACCAGCTTCTGGCCGATTTAGCGGACAAGGCCAAAGCCGATCCAAGCCAAAGCTATACGGCGAAATTGCTCGAGGGTGGTCCCGTTTTGTGTGGCAAAAAGCTTGGCGAAGAGGGCGTTGAAGCAGCTTTGGCCATTGCCGGCGGGACGGCTGAAGAAATCGCCAAGGAAGCCGCTGATCTCTTGTATCATTTGGGGGTTGGCCTACTCGCTCGGGGCGTATCGGGTGGCGACGTTGCTGCCGTTCTAGAGGTACGAAGGGGCACATCAGGCCTTGTTGAAAAGGCGGGGAGAACAAATTCGTGAGCGAGGCGTTGCACATTCGATTGGCCGTAGACGCCGATGCACCAGCTTTGGCGGCTTTTGGTGCCAAGACCTTTCTTGAAACCTTTGGCCATCTTTATCCACCTGAAGACAAAGAATTCTTCTTAAGCCAACGTTTCAGTTTGGAGCGAACCCTGCATGATATTCGCGATCCCGCCCGGGTCATGACGATGGTCTATTGCGGCGATGACTTGGTGGCCTTCCTCGATTGTGGTCCTTTGACCCTGCCGGTTCAGAGCCCAGAGTCTGACGCGCTGGAGCTTTACCGTCTCTATCTCGATGATACCCAAAAGGGGACGGGTCTGGCTCATAGATTGATGGACATGACGCTCAACTGGGCACGTGACAAGCAGGCCTCCGCCCTTTATCTGGGTGTGTGGTCGCAAAACGAACGCGCCAAGCGGCTCTACACCAAATACGGTTTTGAGATTGTCGGGGCCTATCACTTCAAAGTTGGCAATACTTTGGATGACGAGCGCATCATGCGGCTCGCGCTCTAGATCTGTTGGTCAGACCAGACCCAAAGCCTTGGACAGCGAAAACAGGCTGGTCAGCGTCAGGACCGTGCCGACCAGATAGAGCAATTGTTTTGCGGGCACGCGCTTGGCGAGAACTGCGCCAAAAGGTGCTGCCATCAGACCGCCAAGGATCAAGCCAACAGTCGCTAGCGTAAAGGCTTTCCAGCCCAAAGTGATGATAAAGGTCGCCGAAATCACCGTGGTCAAAAAGAACTCGGCCGTATTAACGGTGCCGATGGTCATGCGAGGCTCCGTGCCCTGAACCAACAGATTCGACGTCACGACAGGGCCCCAACCCCCGCCGCCAACGGCATCGAGAAAGCCGCCAACCAATCCTAAAGGTCCAACATATTTGGCTGACCGATGGGGCTGGCCTTTGGTCATCCGCCAGCCACGCCAGAGCAGGTAAATGCCGATGCAGGCAAGATAGGCCATCACATAGGGCCTCGCTGTTTCGGCATGGAGATTGGCCAGAAGATAGGCACCCGAGATCCCCCCAATCATGCCTGGGATGACCAAGGTCGCAAATAGCTTCCAATTTACATTGCGGTGGATTGTATGGCTGACTGCCGAAGCGGCAGTGGTAAAAATTTCCACGATATGGACCGTTGAGGATGCCTTCGCGGGAGGCATACCCATCACACTGACCAAAAGCGTACTGGTGATCACGCCAAAGGCCATGCCCAAGGCCCCATCCACCAATTGTGCGACGAAGCCGACGGCAATGAATGGCCAGATGTCGTGCCAATGATGGGTGACGAATTCAATCACAGAAAGCGCTCCAAGACTGGCCTAGCTAGAAGTTTTCTATACGCGTCTGGTTTCACTCTAGCGAGGAATGCAAGCTGCAACCAGTCGTTAGAGATACTAATGCGCAGGCACGCCTGATAATTCGCCACCTCAGGCCGACATCGCTTGTCGCGCTTGAGCAAGCCGGCCAATGGCATCGTGCAAAACGGCTTCTTGCTTGGCAAAGCACAGGCGGATGATGGGCGGGGCTTCTTCAGGCTTTTCATAGAGGCTCTGCAAAGGAATCGCCGCCACACCAAAGGTCTTGACGGCCTCAAAGCAGAATTCTAGCGCAGGCCGGTCAATACCTGATTGTTGCAGGTCAAGGCACATGAAATAGGTGGCTTCGCTGTTCAGCACGTGAAAGCCTTGCTCCATCAGCCCGCTGCGCAACAAGTGATAGGCCGCCTGATAACCTACGGCCTGTTCCTCAAACCAAGCCTTGTCCCAGCCGAGACCTTGGGCGACGGCAGCTTGTAAATGAGGCGCCGTGGTAAAGGTCAGGAATTGATGGGCTTTGCCGATCACCTTGGCGATCGCGGGCTCGGCGCACACAAAGCCGACTTTCCAGCCCGTCACACCAAACATCTTGCCAGCAGAGCCAATTTTCACCGTGCGCTCGGCCATGCCCGGCAGGGCGAATAGCGACACATGGGGCTGGTCCGTAAGGCGCACATGCTCCCAAACTTCATCGCAAATAGCAATCAAATCATGATCTTGGCAGAGCCGGGCGAGACCCATTAGTTCGCTGTGGCTGAAACTTCGCCCAGTTGGGTTCATGGGGTTATTGAGGACAATCGCGCGGGTCTTCGCGGTGATGGCTGCTTCAATCTCGGTAAGATCCAACTGCCAGAGGGGCGGCCGCAACGTGACGGTGCGCGCCACGCCACCTGCGCGCGCAATCAGCGGGCGATAGGCGTCATAGGCGGGGTCCAGCACGATGACTTCATCGCCCGGCGATAAGAGAGCCAGAAAGCTTGCCGCCAGCGCTTCGGTCGCGCCAGAGGTAACCACCACATGCTCTGGGCTCAGTTCCAAGCCTTGATGGGTGCCATAATGCTCGGCGACGGCTGTCCGCAGCGCCGGAATACCCAGCATCGGCGGATATTGATTGCTGCCGGTCATCAGCCCATCGCAGGCCAAGCGCCGCAGTGCTTCGGGGCCCTGGCTATCGGGAAAGCCTTGCCCGAGATTGATTGCCTCATGCGTCCGGGCTAGGCCCGACATCACTTCGAAAATTGTGGTCGGCAAGTCCGAAAAGCTAGAGTTGAAGCCCAAATTCACAGCCAATCTGCCACCGGGAGGCCTTTGGAGGTCAAAAACTCTCTATTGAACAATTTGCTTTGGTAGCGGCTGGCATAATCGCACAGGATGGTGACGATGGTCTTGCCCGGCCCCAAATCCTGCGCCAAGCGCATCGCACCCACGACATTGAGGGCCGCAGAGCCACCAATGGCCAAGCCTTCGTTCTTCACCAGATCAAACAAGACTGGCAGCCATTCGTCATCTTCGACGCGATAGGCGTAATCAACCAGCACGTCTTCCAGATTGGCGGTCACACGTCCTTGGCCGATCCCTTCGGTGATGGACGTTCCGGTCGCCTTTAGCTCGCCGTCCTTATACCAATGATAAAGCGCTGCGCCGCCGGGGTCGGCGATGCCAATGGCGATGTTTGGATTGCGGGCCTTCAGCGCCCTGCTAATCCCGCCCAAAGTACCGCCAGAGCCGACCGAACAAATGAAACCGTCAATCTTGCCTTCGGTCTGCTCCCAAATTTCGGGGCCAGTGGTCTCCTCATGTGCCTGTCGATTGGCCAGATTATCGAATTGATTGGCCCAGAGGCCGCCATGCTCTTCTGCCAAGCGCTTGGATACTTTGGTGTAATGGTCGGGGTGGGAAAAGGCGACGGCGTCAACCTCGACCAATTCTGCGCCGAACAATTTTACCGCGTCTTTTTTCTCTTGAGACTGGGTGCGTGGCATGACGATGATGCAGCGATAGCCCAAGGCATTAGCGACCATGGACAGGCCAATCCCGGTATTACCGGCAGTGCCCTCCACGATCAGCCCGCCTGGCTTCAAGGCCCCGCGGGCTTCTGCATCGCGAATAATGCCCAAAGCGGCGCGATCTTTCACAGATTGGCCAGGGTTCAGAAACTCTGCCTTGCCCAATATCTCACAGCCAGTGGCCTCGCTGGCAGCGCGCAATCGGACAAGTGGTGTCCCACCAATCAGGTCAATCACTGTTTTGGCATAGTGGGTCATCGCGCATTTAGTCCTTTGCTTTCAAGCCGTGGGTCACGTCCATCTCGCTCTCACTTGGGGACGCCTGTCAATGTCAGCAAGGCCCGAAATTTTTTGATCACGCGCGATTCTGTGATTGGCTAATTTGTTCAAATTCTTTAAGTCAGTAACCTGTTTCAGGGGCGTGCGCATCGTAGCGCGCCGATTTGCTCTTTGTGGTCTCTTAGGTCGCGGGCAAGCCATATTTTAAGCCAAGGGACGTGATTGAAGTCATGACAGAAACCGCGCTGCAAGCCTATCTCCACATTGCGGACTGGCCAACCGGCGATGCTGTTGCTGAAATGATCGCCAATCAAAGCCAGGCAGCAAACGCCGTCGCCAAAGTGTCTGCCAGCCTCGCCCATGCGGCGGATGAAGCTGCGGCACGCTTGGGGCGCAAGGGTCGACTGGTCTATGCGGGTGCCGGCACCTCTGGCCGGATCGGGGTGCAAGACGGGGTCGAGCTTGGCCCCACTTATGGCTGGCCAAAGGAACGTATGGTCTTCTTGATGGCTGGCGGGCAAACGGCTTTGATGCACGCGGTAGAAGGTGCTGAAGACGACCACGCCAAGGGGATGGAAGAAGTCCAGGGCTTGCATCTAACAGCCAGCGACGTGGTGATTGGTTTGGCTGCCAGCGGCTCCACGCCCTATACGATTGGCGTGATTGAGGCGGCACGTGCCGCAGGCGCTTTGACCATTGGCCTCGCCAACAAACTGCCCGCGCCTTTGTGCCAAGCTGCTGAGATCGGCATTCTGATCGAGACGGGGCCCGAAGTTATCGCAGGCTCTACCCGCATGAAGGCCGGGACCGCCCAGAAGATCGCGCTCAACGTGCTCTCCACCGCCATTATGATCCGCTTGGGCTTTGTCTATGAGGGGCGGATGGTCGCCATGCAAATTTCCAATCGCAAGCTTTTGGCCCGTGCCATTGCCATGATTGTGGAATTGACGGGTTGCCAGGAAGAGCAAGCCGCAATTGCCTTAGAGCAAGCTGGGCGTAACATTCGTGTGGCAATCCTATTGGTGAAGGGCTGGACTTTGGATCAAGCCAGAGCCGATCTTGACCAATGGGCTGGAAATCTTTCCGCTATTCTGCAATCAAAAGCCAGCTGACATCCGCGAAAGGCACATGATGACCGACTTCTCTCCAACCAAGGGCCTAACTCCGGATCAAGTGGCAAAGCGGGTGGATCAGATTCTGGCGGAAGCCACCTTGGCCGAGAAGGTCCAGATGATGTCGGGCAAGGGCTTCTTTAAGCTCTTCGCCGAGAGCGGACGGCATTGGGGCGCAAACCCCTATCCGGCTGGCAGCGGTGTTGAGCGGCTCAATGTCCCACCGCTTTATTTCACAGATGGCCCGCGCGGGGTTGCGCGCGGCAATTCCACTTGCTTCCCCTGCACCATGGCGCGTGGCGCGACTTTTGATGTCGATCTCGAGCGGCGCATTGGCGAGGCCATGTCGATTGAAATTCGTGCCCAAGACTGCACCTTGTCTGGGGCTGTTTGCGTCAATCTATTGCGCCACCCGGCTTGGGGCCGGGCGCAGGAAACCTATGGCGAAGATCCCTGCCATTTAGGCGAAATGGGTGCGGCGCTGGCCGTCGGTCTTCAAACGCACAATGTGATTGCGACGGTAAAGCATTATGCGCTTAACTCCATGGAGAATGCCCGCTTCAAAGTCGATGTGCAGATCGATGAGCGTGCTTTGCACGAAGTCTATCTGCCGCATTTCAAAACCATTTTGGACGCAGGCTGCGCGACGGTCATGAGCGCCTATAACCAGATGAACGGCAGCTTCTGTGGCCAGAGCAAGGCGCTGTTGACCGACATTTTGCGCGTCGAATGGGGCTTTGAGGGCTTCGTGCATTCTGATTGGGTGATGGGTTTGCGCAATGTCTATGCGGCATCCGCTGGCCTCGATATCGAAAACCCTGAGCCTTTGGTCTTTGGCAAGCATTTGCTCGCCGCTGTTGAGGCGGGCCACGTTGAGCCACAGGTGATTGATCAAGCCTGCCGCCGCATTCTGTCCACCCAATACCGCTTTGCCTGCGCCGAAGATCCCCTGCCATCCTATAGTCTCGAAATGGTTGCCCAACCTGCGCATATCGCTTTGGCATTAGAAGCGGCGCTAAAGTCGGCAGTCTTGCTAAAGAATGAGCTGATGCTGCCGCTCGACCGGACGCAGCTCAAAAAGCTCGCCGTGCTTGGGCATTTGGCGAACAAGGAAAACACTGGCGACTTTGGCTCCAGCCGGGTGCGTCCGCCCTATGTGGTGACTGCGCTACAGGGCTTACAGATCGCTTTGGGTGAAGCGACCGAGATCGTCACGGGCGATGAAACCGATATTGTGGCTGCCGTGGCCAATGCCGCCGATGCCGATGCTATCATTGTGGTCGCGGGCTATACTGCGCGGCAAGAGGGGGAATATATCCCCGAGGATATGACTTTAGGCGTGGCGAGCGATGTTTTGCCCGCACCCAAGCCAGCTGCGGCCAATGAGCCGAGTGCGGAAGAAGCCCGAGGTGGCGATCGTACCGATTTGTCCCTGCCCGCCGATCAAATCGCCCTGATTGAGGCCGCCTGTGCGACGGGTCGACCTGTGCTGGTGGTGCTGGTGGCGGGCTCTGCCGTCTTGGTGGAGGGCTGGCAGGGCCACGCGAGTGCGATTATGCAAAGCTTTTATTCCGGCATGGAGGGCGGCACCGCTTTGGCGCAACTCGTGCTGGGCGAAGTGGCCCCGTCGGGCAAGCTTCCCTTCACCGTGGCGAAAGACCCAGCGCATTATCCCTTCTTCGACAAGGACGCCAATGCCATCGTTTATGATTATTGGCATGGCTATACCAAGTTTGACCGGGAACAACTTGAGCCGCGTTATGGCTTTGGCCACGGCCTATCTTATAGCTGCTTTGGCTATCGCGCGCTCCGCTTGCGCCGGACAAAGCTGGGCTTTCAAGCCCAAGTCAGCATCACCAATATGGGCGATCGGGCCGGGGAAGAAATCGTGCAACTCTATGTCGGGTTCCCGGGCTGTGTCGTGGAGCGCCCTGCCAAAGTTCTGAAGGCTTTTGACCGCGTCGCGCTCGAGCCCGGCCAGACGAAGGTGATCCGCTTTGACGTGGATGCAGATGATCTGCGCTACCGCGACCCAGCAACCCACACATGGCGGCTAGAGCCCGGCACGCACAAGGTTTTTGTCGGTGGCTCGGCCGCACTGGCCGATCAGCTCAGCGCGACCATTTCGCTTTAAGGGTTAGATGGTTAGAAGACCGTGATCGAGCTTTGGCAGCACATAGCGGCCAAAGAGATCACACTCGCTTGCATGTGGATAGCCTGACAAGATGAAGGCGTCGAAACCGATGTCGCGATAGGCGTTGATCTTGGCCAGCACTTGGTCTGGATCTCCGACAATCGCTGCCCCACAGCCTGAGCGGGCGCGGCCAATGCCGGTCCACAAATTGTCCTCCACATAGCCATCCGTGGCGCTGGCTGCTTCACGCAATTCAGCTTGGCGACGTACGCCCACAGACGTGGCATCCAAAGACTTGGCCCGGATCGCATCACCGGTGGCCGCGTCTAATTTGCTGAGAAGACGATTGGCGGCCTCGCGGGCTTCGGCTTCGGTTTCGCGTACCACGACATGGACGCGGAAGCCGTGCTTAAGCGTGCGGCCATATTTGGCGGCCCGCGCATTCATATCGTCCAAGACGGCCTTGGAATTGGCCACCGTGTCGGGCCACATCAAATAGACATCGGCAGCTTTAGCCGCGACTTCGCGTGCGTCTTCGGAAAGACCACCAAAGTAGAAATAGGGCGACTTACCTGATTGTGTCGTGATGCGGGGTGGGGCCAGATCGAATTGGAAGAATTCGCCCTGATGCTTAACTGTCTCGCCATTCATCCACGCGCGAAGGATTTCCATGGCTTCCAAGGTGCGTGCATAACGAGGGGCAGAGCCCATGGTTTCGCCGGGCATTTCGGAAGAAATGAAGTTCACAGCCAGCCTGCCCTGCATCATCCGATCCAGCGTGGCCAATTGACGCACGACCTGCGGCGGCCACATTTCACCGACCCGAATAGCCAGCAAAAGACGCATCTTACTGGTGAGACCCGCGATGCCAGCGGCAAATACAGTATTATCAATGCCAAGCTGATAGCCCGAGGGAAGCAAGATATTGTCAAAGCCATTCTTCTCGGCCGTCAGCGCGATATTGCGGCAATGCTCCCAACTAGACTGCAGCGCCGGCTCTGACTGGCCCAGAAACTCGTAATCGTCATCGCACAGGGCTGAAAACCAACTGACTTCAACGCGATTACGGGCCATGACTATTTCCTCATACTGCCAAGAGGGCGTGTATCGCCCGCCATTATGCTTATGATGCCTTATAACGAGTCGAAGCAGCTTCGGGGAGAGGTCATGAGCGGCAAAATACGTGTGGGTGTCATTGGCACGGGCATGATGGGCTATGAGCACATCAATAATTTGAAGCTCATGCCAGAGGTTGAAATCACAGCTTTGGCCGACCCTACCGAGAACATGCTGGCTTTGGGAAAGGGCATGCTTGGCCCCGCTAGTGCTAACGTGGCAACCTTTGCGACGGGGGATGAGCTTTTGGCCGCTGGTCTCGTCGATGCCGTCGTGATCGCCTCGCCAAACTTCACCCACCACGATGTGTTACAGCCTGTGTTCAAAAGCGGCGTGCATGTCTTGTGCGAAAAGCCCTTGTGCACCACAGCGGAGGATGCCGCCCGTATCCGTGATCAAGCTGCCGCCTATAAGGGGGTATTCTGGGTGGGCATGGAATATCGCTTTATGCCGCCCGCGACAGAGTTTGTAACTCGCGTGCATCGCGGCGATGTGGGCCGCCTGATGATGGTGTCGATCCGTGAGCATCGTTTTCCCTTCTTGCAGAAAGTCGATGATTGGAACCGCTTCTCGGCCAATACAGGCGGGACGATGGTCGAGAAGTGCTGTCACTTCTTCGATCTGATGCGCCACATCATCCAATCCGAACCGACGCGGGTCTATTGCTCTGGCAATATGGATGTCAATCATCAAGACGAGCGCTATAACGGAGCCAAGCCGGACATTATCGACAATAGCTTCACCGTGGTTGATTTTGCCAATGGCACACGTGCCATGCTGGATTTGTGCATGTTCGCCGACGGGGCCGAGCACCAAGAAGAGATTTCGGCAACCGGTGATAGGGCCCGCCTGGACGTCCTGATCCCGCCCGGTGAAATGATCATGAGCCCACGGGTTGGCTTCCGCCAGCCCAAGCAAGTCACCCGGGAAACCATCCATGTCGATCCGGTGGCCTTGGAAGCTGGCTCGCACTTTGGTGCCACTTTCTATCAGCAGCGGGCTTGGATCGATGCGATCTTGAACGGCGCTCCGGTGCAGGTCACAGCACAAGACGGCTTGCAAGCCGTGCGCATGGGTGCGGCAGCCGAACTTTCTGCCGCAACCGGTCGCGCGATCGATATGAGGGAAATCGCAGGCGGCTAAAGCCAGCTTGATGATAACAGATGGCTTGATACCCATCCTCCTGGACCAGAACCCAGGCGCTCTAAAGATGAAATGGAGCAACGCCAAGTCGTGGCTATTGGCCCACTTCTTTTCTGATTTGCTCAAGCACGTCCGGGACGTTTTGTTAAATATTCCCCCGCATCGTGGTCATGCCCGCGATGGCGCGGACGAACGGTAAGGCAAGGATGTCCCATCGCGCGCAAACGCGTTCTCTGGACTATGCTTACTATTTGATCTGAAAAATATCTGCGGCATTCACCCTTGTTACTTCGATCCATGTCATAAGCAAGTCGGGCGGGACCCTGCATGCCTGGTCCGCGTTTCGGCCCGCTTTCGCCAATCGGCGCAACGCCGACCCGTTATCGTCCACACGCAATGCCAATGCCTTCCTCATGCGTGCCACCAAAACAGGATCCACTGGACATGGAAATCCCCTACGGGTCAGGGGTCTTCAGGGTTGGAACTATTGAGCATTTTAGACAAATATAAAAAAAGGGCTTGGATCGTATTGATCCAAGCCCATAGTCTTTTTTGCTTTTTGTTTCTGTCTTAGCGGAATAGTGACAGAGCCGATGCTGAAGAGGCGTTCGCGATCGACAAGGCTTGTACGCCCAATTGTTGCTTGACTTGCAGCGCTTGCAGCTTGGCGCTTTCTTTGGCGAGGTCGGCGTCGACAATGGACCCGATCCCGTTGGTCAAAGCGTCTTGCAGCTTTCCGACAAAGGTTTTGTGAAC
>JBEAVQ010000159.1:0-3885 GCA_041160865.1 Pseudomonadota bacterium
TGTGTTGGCGTCTGCAAAGTCGCAATCGAGCGCATCAAGGTGGACTTACCCGCACCATTTGGCCCCAAAAGACCAAACATACCCTTGGGGATCGTCAAGCTTAGGTTTGAAATGGCCTTCACCCCATTGGGATAGATGTGCGACAGGTCGGTGATGGTCAGCATGTTTCGGCCTGCCTATTTTGGCTTCTGAGATGGGAGGAAATCATGGGGTGGGAAGAAGGTTTCTGATCGGCTTTGAGAGTCGGATAGCGTTGAAATGCGAAATCGTAGTGCTGGCCCAATCTGAACTGTCTCCACCCATTTAGCGGTCGGAATATCAAACTGAAAGCGCCCTAAAGTGCGCTTGAAATCGACTGTGAACGTGGCAACCTCTTCAGAGGCCCAGCACTCCCCTTTTCCTGACTTCATGTCCTCAGCGGTCATGAATTTTGTCCACGACTTAAACTGTTCTTTGTCGCAAGGGACGGAATGGAAAAACTGGATCCGCCCCCGTCCAATTCCGGCACTGGCATAGGGCATGCCCAGCTCGTCAAGGCTTTCAGTCCAGGCCCCCGCTGTCACACTTACCACCGAGCCGGACTTGTTGGGCTTGGTTGCATCTAGGCTACCAATCTCAGTATGCCACCTTACCCTGTCGGTAAAAAATTGATCGATAAGCACATGAACTTCTGGTTTAGCTGCCGCCTTTAGTGTGGCCAACAAATCTCCTAAACTGGGGTAAGGCCGATCCGCAAACGCGTAGCGCTTTATGAAAGAACGTAATGCCGCATCGAAGGCTTCGTGTCCTATTTCATTGCGGAGGATGTAGAGCGCAACCGGTGCTTTACCATAGGCCAGATACTCCTCGCCTTCCATCATTGTCAGGATAGGCTCGCCTTCGGTCTCTTTTCCCCGCTTAGTTTCATAATCGTCCTCGGCCTCGTTGACGTATGATATGACAAACTCCGCAGGAAAAACGTCTTGCAATGCCAGCCATGATGTCATTTCAGCAAGACTTTCGGTAAGCACCTTTGCGCCCGGCCGCATTGACGGATCTATCTGATGCCCCCACCACATATGCGCAACTTCATGGGCGACTGTCTCGCTTAAATTGTTCGAATAAGCAGTGTCTTTAATGATCTGAAGCCAGCCGCCATCTTCATAAAATGGCACCATCCCGGCATAGGCTTGGGCTGCGATATCTACTGCGCCATAGGATGGGGTTTGGACGATGCGCAGGACGCCGAACGGATACGGACCGTAGAGTTTCGAGAAGGTTTGCAGTGACGTCTTCATCGCGGTCATGATCGTCGTGAGATTGCGGGTGAAGCCCGGTAAATGATAGATCTCCAACTCCACCGGGCCATTAACCAATTGGATCCGCTCGCGCTTCACAACATAATTGGCCGACTGGATTGCAAACAAGTTGTTGATTTTGACGGGCGGACGAAATTGCCGTGTCACTCTACCGTCCTTGATGGTCTCCCGCACCAAGATACCCGGCGCAACGGGGATTTGGCCGATATCTGTGGACACGGTAATGTCCGCGTCGATCCAGCCGCTTCCAGGCGCATAAAAGTTTTCATCCAACATGGCCGAGGGAAGCGGACGTTTTGCCGGTAAGCCATATTTTTTGCGCTCCTCGGGGTCAGTCAACCAAGCCTCTCGGTCGATCCGGACCCTAGGCACCAAGTCTGTGCTTTCAATAAAGGTACCATTCGAGACAATGGAAGTTGGCGGGTATAGGCTCGCTACTGAATGACCGTCCATACTTGTCTCAAAACTCAGCTCACGTCGTTCCCCTGGCTGCAGTGGTTTCGTGAATGTCCAAATATCCACATAGGCATTTTCGACCTCTTCCTTTAGCGCTGCGCCTGGCATAGATGCTGAAACCAACGTGAGGTCGCTATGGTTGAAGATGAACTGGGACAGCGGAAGAGTGGTGCGATTTTCAAGGGTCAAAGTCCCTTTCGCGGTTGCTGTCACTTTCTTTGGTCGAATGTCGACTGTAAGTTTAAGGGCGACAATGGTGGGACCGGGAAGCGCTTCCAAGGGCGCGACGGTGCGTTCAACTTCCGCGGCCCACTGATTGTAACCTTCATCGGTCACATAGGTATTGATGATATTGGTATTATAGAAAATCCAACTACCTGAGGCCAAACTGGTGAGAAAAAAGCCTGCAAGGGCGAGCCTATTAGCGGATCGCAAGTTGCCGCTAAGCGCTGCAAGACGCGGCTTTAAACGCTGTTCAACGCCGCGCCGCCACATCAGCACGGTGCACATCAATAGGAATAGGGTGACAAGGGTCCAATGTAACTGCAGCCAAGCCAAACCCCTCCAAAAATGAGCAAGGCCATTGAAGTCGCTCAAGGGTGCTAGTTCATTTGCGCCGTACACAAGTAGGACATGATCAATGCCACTGGCGGCCGCTAGAGAGCTGATGCCCGCGGTCAAGGCCATATACAGAATCCAGCCCCAGACCTTGTTCGGTGTGATGCAATGGCACAGGAGCGCAGCTACGCCGAATTGAAACACGACAAAAAGTAAAGGTAACCAGAGCCAAATGGCGATCTTGCCGACTTCAAACAAAGGATATCCTTTGGCGGCCTGTGCGATCATGCCGACGACAGAGCCGACCAGTACAAATGAAGCGCTTGCCACACAAATGACGAGCAACTTTGGGGCAACATAAACCCATGTGCTAGTTGGTGTGACGTCGACCAACTCATGGATGCGTCGATCAGTATCGCCCCAGACTAATTCAGAAGCGAAAACTGAGGCCGTCAGAAAGATCATGAAGGTTGAGGCATCATGTAATTCTTTTACCAATAAGCGGGTGACAGGTTCGATCCCCCGGTCGCCGAAAGAACCGGTATTATTGGCAATGACCCAAAAAAGATAAATGCCGCCAAACATCAGTAACACAAAGGCGCGACTGATCACGAGGCGTTTGAAGTCGAGAGTCAGGCGCGTCCAGATTTGCGTGCGCACGGCAGCGGCGTCGATTTGGGTTTGATAGGTCTTTAAGGGGCCGACTTCGGGTGCATTTGGGCCGGCCGCAGAATCGACCCGTCGACTACCCCAAAGACCACCACTTAGCCCTTGGAAAGCCCATGCTGCGACCAAGCATAAGGCCCCAATCCCCATCCAACCGACCCGATTGTAATAAAATTCTGGCGATATAACCAAAAGCTCAGTGTTGCGTTCAAAAATAGAGCGGGCTTCATTGGCAATGAAGACGGATGCAAAACCAGTCCAATCCAATGCATTGCGCATGTCTTCATAGCCGCCGAATGGCAGCTTGCTGAGTGTGAAAACCCACGCACCCAACAACAGGGCAACAACAATATAAGAAACAAGGGCAGAGCGCGCTAAAGTGCCGACCGCAAAAAGTATGCAAGCGGTGATGAACAAGGTCGACGCCGCGATCGCAGCTGGCTGCAATAAGGCAGCAAGCTTGATGTTGGGAAATTTATTGGGCGGTAAGCCAGGCCACTCACATGCAAGCCAGACTAAAGGGATATGTATTAAGAAAATCAGCGCGATTGGCAGAAAGGCCCCAAAAAATCGGCCAAAGACATAACCGGTCCGCGTGATAAGCGTCGCTTTCAGCAAATCGCCGCTGCCCAGCTGCAGGTCGCGCGCAACCGCCCCGCCTAAGATGGCGGTCATGGGAATAATCAAGCTGACGGCGATGCCTACGAAGATTATCAGGAAATAGGTTGCGCTTGTCATCGTCATCGACACGCCTGGATCAATGCGCATCGGTTCAAACAAAAATAAGCCCAAGGTCACAGCAAATGACAGGAATGCCCAAGCCAGCAAATAGACGTTGCGCAGCTGATACCAAGCCTCAAATCGAGTAATCGTCCAAAACATCTATGGTCATTTCTCCAATAGTTGG
>JBEAVQ010000071.1:0-20283 GCA_041160865.1 Pseudomonadota bacterium
GTCTCTACCCAAATCTGCCAAGCTTCATGAAAGCTAATCAAAGCTGGCATGCCCTTCTGACCTCGTGCCTGCGCCCACGCGGTCGCGTTGATCCATGCCAAATTGCCCGCTGACCAGGACGGTGTGCTCGACCTGTGAAAGCGCTCGAGGTGTTCGGCCATATCGTCGACATGTAGGTATACGACCATTGGTTTGGCCTTGGCTAAGGTGGCTAAGCGCGTCGTGGCAAGGTGAAGTATTTGTTCTTTGGGCACACCGGCGGCAAAAGCGGGCAGCAGCGTGTTCTGGATCAAGGTCGCGTCTAGTAAAACAATTCCTCGATTGACAACACATTGGGCCGCCAGCCGCGCCCAGGGTTCCGGTCCATAAGCTTTGGGCTCTGGCTCCCGACCAAACAAAAGATCGACTTGTGCTGTTCGGATGGGGTGATCAGGATCGAACTCCAGAAAAGCACGGGCGTCTAGTCCTTTAGCCTCCAAATCCTCCGCCAGCCGAAGGGCAAGGCTGGTTTTGCCTGCTCCGATTGGGCCTTCGATCAAGATAATCTGTCGACTGATTGCGCTCATCATCTTTCGGCCTGAAATTGAAGTCCTATATGGGAGTTGTTACTCACTGCGCCTTTGACGAAATGGTCCATTAGCACCCGTCGTTATCATAACAACTTTGTCATCATCTTGTGCGACGGAATAGACGTATAGGCACGTTGAACACGCTAAGCAAAATTCCAACTGACTGGCTTAAAGCCGTCCAACAAGAAAAATAGGTCTCCCCGATGTCCATCCGTTTGGCACTTTTAAGCAGCGTGGCTGCTCTTTTGCCTTTTGCCTTGTCAACACCGCTTTTGGCCCAGACTGCCCAGTTGCAGCCGGCCAAAGCTAATTCTGTCCCCGTCACGGCCCAACCTGTGGATCCCCAAGCCGTCGTTGAAGAACAGCCTGTCGAAGAAATTGTGGTGCGTGCACAGCGTGGTCCAAACTCTGTGCCTGGAGATGCAGTCCCAGAGACCACTTTGGACCCAGTTGAGATCACAGCCCTCGGGGCCTCCAACATTGCCGAAGTGCTGGCGGCTTTAGGTCCGCGCGCTGGCTCCGGTCGTGGCCGCGGCAGCGGTCCGCCTGTTATCTTGTTGAACGGTCGCCGCATCAGCAGCTTCCGAGACGTGCAAGGCCTTGCTTCAGAAGCTATTTTGCGGGTTGAGATTTTCCCAGAATCTACCGCACTTCAATATGGTTACTCCGCCGATCAGCGGGTCATCAATTTCATTCTCAAAGACAAATTTCGTGCCGTTACGACAGAGCTAACTGCCGGCACCGCGGCAGAAGGTGAACAATCGCGCGGTGAACTAGAACTGGGCTTGTTGACCATCGGGGCCAAAGGGCGCCTGTCGGTCAATGGAGAGGTTTCAAGTCAGAACAGTGTGACCGAAGCTGAACGTGGCGTGCGTCGTGCCGCATTGCCCACCAGCTCTGCTTTTAGGACGCTTTTGCCTGAGACACGAGCCGCAGAGCTGGGCATTAGTTATAATCGCAATTTCGGAAAATCGATGGGGGCGACGTTTGATCTCCGCTTTGACTCAAATGAAAGTGAAAGCCTCTTAGGTCTGGCCATTAGTCCAACTGGGCTGCCGGTTACGAACACGCCTATAGAGCGTACGTCAAAAGTCGACACTTCGCGTGCAGCTGTCACACTCAACGGCACAACTGACGGCTGGCAGTGGACGGCCACTGGCTCTGCCGATCAAACAAAGTCAAATACGAAAACACTTTCTGCCGTGGCACAGCCACAGACAACCAACTCTACGGCCAGTGTTTTAGAGGCGATCTACAACACAACCGGCCCTCTTATTGATGTGCCAGCGGGCCCGATCCGTGGATCATTCCGTATTGGCTATCAAGATCGCCAACTCGATTCTCAGTCCTCCCGAAATGGGCTGATCACGCTGACCAATCTCAGCCGGGGTGATGTGACGGCGCGGGGTAATCTCTCGATTCCCGTAACCAGTCGTCGTTCGGGTTTTGGTGAAAAATTTGGCGATTTGAGTTTCAGTTTGAACAGCTTTTACACTGACCTGTCGGATTTTGGCGGCCTGCACGGAGGTGGGCTTGGCGTTAATTGGTCCCCGATAAGCACGCTACGCCTTTCCATGGCTTATGATGCTTCAGAAGCTGCCCCTAGCATCCAGCAATTGGGAAATCCTGTTCTCGTCACACCGGGATCTGCGGTTTTTGATTTCCAAACTGGCCAAACTGTTTTGGTCAATCGCACAAGCGGCGGAAACTCCGGTTTGAAGGCGGAAAGCCGCGCAGACACCACGTTCAGTGTGAATTATTCACCCGCCAAGTTCGAAGGCCTCGACCTGACACTCAGTTATGCGGTCAATACTAGCGAAGACACCATCGCGTCATTTCCATTGCTGACGCCGGCCCTGGAGGCTGCTTATCCGCGCCGTTTTGAACGCAATAGTGCCGGTGTGCTCACGGGGATTGACCAGCGCCCGATCAATTACGATTCCGCTGACAGCACGATTTTCCGCTATGGCTTCTCCTTCTCCAAGGGCTTTGGACCCCAAATCGGGCGTGGCCCCGGAGGCCTAGGTGGCGGATTTGGAGGAGGCCCGCGCGCACAAGCGCCCGCGGCTGCCACTAGCAAGCCACAAACTGGGTCCGGCCCGCGGCCAACGAGGCAGCAGGGTGGATCCGGCCAGGGAACAAGTACGAGTACAAGCCAATCACCTACCCCGTCGACTGGTCAAATCAGCCAACCAATTGGTCAGCGCCCGGCTACGGGCAGTCCGGGCGGCTTGGGAGGTGGATTTGGCGGACGCGGCGGTCCCCCGCCCGGCGTTTTCTTCACCGGCGGTGGTTTTGGCGGCGGCGGTGGCGGATTTGGCGGTGGCCAAGGAGGTCAAGCAGGTCGTTGGAGCATCTCCATCTTCCATTCCATTAAACTGGAAGATTCCATCGTATTGGCCCCCAATTTGCCAAAGTTAGATCTACTCGACGGGGCTGCAGTTGATGACGGCGGCGGATCACGCAGAAACATGGTCGAGTTCAATGGCGGTTGGTCTTACATGGGTATTGGCTTTAGGGCCTTTGGAGAATGGCGCGGGCAGAGCAAAATTATAGCCAGTGCAAGCGGGGTCCCAGGTGCGAAGGATCTTTACTTCGATGATCAGCTCACTTTCAATCTACGTGGCTTCTTGAACTTCGAAGCACGTCCGAATTGGGTCAAGAAAGCACCTTTCTTGAAAGGCTCTCGCTTGATCTTACGGGTGGATAACTTGACCGATTCTGCACAGAGCGTCCGTGATACGGCGGGCAATACGCCCGAAGCTTACCAAACGGCCTTACTTGCACCGCGTGGCCGTTCTGTGGAGCTGAGCTTTAGAAAGCAGTTCTAATATCTGAATGGGTGTCTGTGCCTGCGTGCAGAGATTGACTCTTCGCCACGCGCTCTGTAACAGCGCGCGTTCAAATTTCTTCTCGATCAAGGCGGTTGTCCGCCAGGAGTAACTGCCGTGAAACGCACGTTTCAACCATCTAATCTCGTCCGCGCTCGTCGCCATGGTTTCCGCGCCCGTATGGCCACTAAAGGCGGTCGTCTGGTTTTGGCTCGTCGTCGCGCCAAGGGCCGCAAGCGCTTGAGCGCTTAGGATTATCGGCGGCTAGGGCACTCCCATGTCCGTTAGCCCGCCTGTCACAATTGATCGGCTGACCATACGTCGTCAGTTTTTACATGTCGCTCAGGGTCGTAAGGCTGCTGGGCGATTTGTGTTATTGCAGGCTAGGCCCACTGCTGATTCAGCGGCTGAAACAAAGGGCCTCATCCGCTATGGCCTGACGGCTTCCAAGAAAGTTGGCAACGCCGTCACACGCAACCGGGCGCGCCGTCGTCTACGCGCGGCATTGTTACAGCTATTGCCGCTTCATGGTCGCCCGGGTTTTGACTATGTAGCTGTCGCACGTACTGCAACTGTGACAGCAGAATGGCCTGCTTTGCTTGACGACCTGACTACCCTGTTCTTAAGGCTGTCGGCGAAGTCTGACCCTCCATCTGTTACAATCGCCACAGCCACATCTTAGAAGCTGATAGCAAGGACCCCAATGTCCCCGTCCCCCATGTCTCCGCCACCCTCAGCGCCTGATACAAAGAACCTCGCGATCGCGATTGCCTTGTCGCTGGCGATCCTGCTTGGCTTTCAATACTTTTATGAAATGCCGCGCGAGAAGGCTCGACTGGCAGAAATGGCACAAAAGCGGGAAGCCCAAGCTGCCGCCCAGAAGGCAGCAGTCCCAATTGCCACAGTAACACCCGTCCAAGCAGCAGCAGCAGCGGGACAGCCTGTCAGCCGTCCGGACGCTCTGGGTCTAAGCCAGCGCATTAGCATTAATGCCGATGCCGTCAGCGGCACTGTTTCTACCCTTGGTGGCCGCTTCGATGATTTGGTTCTGAAGCGCTATAAGGACACGATCAAGAAAGATTCCAAGGCTGTCACCCTCCTGCACCCGCAAGGCACGGCGGATGGCTATTATGCGTTCTTTGGCTTTACCGCCCCAGATGGTAGCGCTGGCGCACTGCCTGGGCCCAACACTGTTTGGAAGGCCACTGCGGGTGAAAAGCTGACGCCGACTACACCGATTACGCTGACCTACGACAATGGCCAAGGCCTAACGTTCAAGCGCACCGTAAAGGTTGATAAGAATTATCTCTTTACCGTCACCGACACAGTCTTAAATGCAGGCGCAGCACCTGTTACATTGCAGTCCTATGGCGCGATACGTCGCCACGCCAAGCCAAAAGAGCCGCCCAATGGCATTAATCATGAGGGCATGGTTGGTATGTTTGACGGCAAGCTCAAGCTTATGAATTACCAAAAGCTAGAAAAGGGTGAAGCCCTGCAACAAGCAGGTACCGGCGGTTGGCTGGGCATCACGGATAAATATTGGCTCTCGGCTTTGATCCCGGATCAAAAGACCAAAGTGGATGGTGCCTATAAAGTCACCCAATTACCCAATGAAGAAGTTTTTGAATCGAGCTTTATCGCGGCCCCCATTGCGTTGGGGGCCGGTCAAAGCCTGACCACGACACAACATCTTTATGCAGGCTCCAAGCGTGTATCTGAATTGGAAACCCTCGGCCAAGAATTGGGTCTTCAGCGCTTTGAGGATGCTGTGGACTGGGGCATGTTTTGGTTCCTGACCAAGCCCTTCTATGCGATGCTCATGTTCTTCAACGGCTTGGTCGCCAATAATATTGGTGTAGCGATCTTAATGGTCACCGTGGTTATCAAGATCGTTACCTTCCCGCTGGTCTACACAAGCTATAAGAGCTTTGCGAAACTGCGCGATCTCGCACCTAAAATGGCTGAGATCAAAGAACGCTTCGCCGCGGACGTGCAGCGCCAACAGCAAGAAACTATGAAGCTTTATCAAACCGAGAAGATCAATCCGGTCGCCGGCTGTATTCCAGCTCTGCTGCAAATGCCGATCTTCTTCGCGTTGTTCAAAGTGCTTTCGATCTCGCTTGAACTGCGCCACGCGCCTTTCTATGGCTGGATCCCCGATTTGTCCGCCAAGGATCCAACGACTGTCTTTAATCTGTTCGGCTTGCTTCCCTATGACCCAACGGCCTTGCCGCTCATTGGAGCATTCTTGGCAATTGGTGCGTGGCCGATCTTGTATGGCGTGTCGTTTTGGCTCTTGCAAAAGATGCAGCCCACGGCCACAGATCCGATGCAAGCACAGATCTTTGCACTGATGCCATGGATTTTCGTATTCGTTTTCGCAGGCTTTGGCTCCGGTCTGGTCATCTATTACACGTGGTCCAACCTGCTTACGATTGTGCAGCAATATGTGATTGCAAAGCGATCAGGCACCTCAAACCCGATTGACGAGTTTTTTGCCAAGCTTGGCAAGAAAAAGACGGCCTGATCATGTCTGAACCCATGGTTCCGATGCGCGATCTCCCGCCAGGAGAACGGCTGTTTCGTTTGGAACCGCGCTTCCTTTGGGCGGCCAAGACCATGTCTGATCTGCCACCGATGGGTGCCCCGGAAGTCTGCTTTGCCGGGCGCTCGAATGTCGGCAAGTCCAGCCTTGTAAATGCATTGGTTGGCCGGAAAGGATTGGCGCGGGCATCCTCCGAACCTGGACGTACACGTGAACTCATTTTCTTTGCCATTGCTGGTAAAGACGAGGTTGAGCGTATTCGGATTGTTGACTTGCCTGGCTATGGCCATGCGGTGGCGTCGAAAACAGAGATTGCTCGCTGGAATGAAGCGACGCGTGACTTCCTGCGTGGCCGTGCAACATTGAAGCGGGCCTTCGTGTTGGTCGATAGCCGCCACGGGCTTAAGCCTAATGACCTTGAAGTCATGCGGATGCTGGATACATCGGCCCTATCCTATCAAATTGTCCTTACAAAAGTCGATAAATTGAAGAAGGGGGAGCTCGATGTTGTTCTTAGTGCCACCAAAGAGGCCTTGAAGAAGCGTCCCGCTGCACACCCTGAGGTTTTGCCTATCTCATCGCATGAAAATCTAGGTATTGGCCAGTTGCGTGAGGAAATTGCGACATTCTCTATTGAATGACCTTTTGGTCTTTAAAGGCAGCGCAATATTCGCCTTATCGGTGAAATTTTCGATTTACAGTTTGGGCTTGGCTCTAGTCCAAAAGGTTTAGGTCCACGCTCGGCACCGCTACTCTAGATATTTGTAGAGATTTTAAGGGCTTAAATAAAGAAATCCTCTGTTCATTTGACTCAAAGTTAAGGAATTTCTGCGACATTTGTCTGAAAAAGTCCGGTGTATTTGTTGGGTGTGGGGTTGGATCGACGCAATGGCGCAGTGCTTTAGGCCTCTCCAAATGCAAAAGACTAAGGGAAGCGCTTGGCTGCAGAAGCTACGTTGTTCGCGCGTCCAACCTTGCTCTGCCCTACGTCCGTCAGGCTTGGGGGGCACATGATTATCTCGCCCGCCAGCCTTGACCATTTTGTAAAGACGGACTTCGCGCGGGTCTTGGTGGTCGATGACGACCCCATCCTGCGCGAATTTGCCATTTCCCATCTTACCAGTCCGAGTATGGAAGTCTGTGTCGCAGAAGATGGCCTGATCGCCTTGGAGGCCCTGCGCAAGGGCGACTTTGACGTCGCGCTCGTGGACCTTGATATGCCGAATTTGAATGGCTTCGAGCTCATGGAAGCGATGGCGCGCGATCCACGGCTAATGGGTGTGCCTGTTGTGGTGATCACAGGCCGTGATGATATGGAGGCCATTGATTTGGCCTTCGCCGCAGGGGCCACGTCTTTTGTTGTGAAGCCCATCAATTGGCGCTTGATTACGCACCAGTTGGCCTATGTTCTGCGCAATAGCCGATCTGAGGCTGCCATCCGCCAAGCCCGTGCTGCCGCGGAAGCTGCCAGCAGAGCCAAAAGTGTTTTCCTCGCCAATATGAGCCACGAAATTCGTACGCCGCTAAACGGGGTGATTGGCTTGGCCGGAGCGTTAGGTCGCACAGATCTGAACAGCGAACAGGTTGAGATGGTCAGCTTAATCCGCCAATCGGGTCAAACCCTCGAACGCTTCCTTACCGACATACTCGACGTCTCGAAAATTGAAGCGGGCAAATTATCCTTACAAGTTGAGACGTTCGACTTGCACGAGGCGATCGAGGCGGCCGTGCACTTAATGCAGACCACAGCCAATGATAAATGCCTCAATTTCAGTCTAACCTTTGGAACCAATGCGCGCGGTTTGTTCAAAGGCGATGCGGTTCGAATTCGCCAAATTGTTTCCAACCTCGCTTCAAATGCGGTGAAGTTCACCAAGGAGGGCGGGGTCGCAGTTCAGGTTGAGGTCATCGAGCCAGAGAATGATGGGGACGCTGCAACTCTAATCATCAAGGTTTCAGACACGGGTATCGGCTTTGATAGCGAAGCTCGCGGCCGATTATTTAATCGCTTCGAGCAGGCCGATGGGTCCATTACGCGCCAGTTTGGTGGCACAGGTCTCGGACTTTCGATTTGTAAGGCGCTCACCGAGATGATGGAAGGTGCCATCAGCGTAATGTCAGTCCCGACCCAAGGCTCGACCTTCATGGTAAAACTTCCCTTGAGCCGGTCCATTTCCTTGGATGCTTTTGACATTCTACGCGAGACGCAGTCGGCCAACGTGACTCCGGCAGCTACCGATGAAATCGAGCCGTCTCGGCTGTTAAGGATTTTGTTGGCAGAAGATCATCCGATTAATCAGCGTGTTGTGGCGATGATCTTGCAGCCCTATGGCGTCGACCTTACTGTCGTCGAAAATGGCGTGAAGGCCTTAGAGGCATTTGAAGCTGGCAATTTTGACGTTGTCTTAATGGATATGCAAATGCCGGAAATGGATGGCCTTAAAGCCACTCGGGCGATTCGCGCTCTTGAGTTGACAGCTCAATTACCCCGCATCCCTATTGCGATGCTCAGTGCCAATGCGATGCAGGAGCATGTCGAGCAGGCGCTTGATGCCGGGTGCGACGTCCATATCGCGAAGCCCGTCTCGCCTGAATCTCTTGTAAAGGGCATTGAAGCTGCTTTGGCGAGCGCGGTGGCAGCCCGTGACCACGATAACCGCACCTATTATGCGAGCGCCTGAAAGAACATTAGCTAACCAAATCCAGCTCTGGCGCTGCATGGAGATGGGTAGCCCTAGCCGGTAAATAGCAGGACACGGTTACCCCCTTGGCATTGGGGGACGCCAAGGACACCCAGCCGCCATGTAATTCGACAAAGCGCTTAACCAGGGCCAGGCTTACGCCTGCGCGCCGGTCGCCATCTGCAAAGCCCTCAAAGGCAGAAGCCTGACGCGCCATATCAATACCGGGGCCAGTGTCACTCACCCAGAGGCGGACCGTATCGTCAAACCGACGCGCGCCAATGGTGATCATGTCGCCTTTACCCGTGAAGCGCAGTGCATTCGACACAAGGTTGAACAATATCTGCCGAATGCGAGCCTTGTCTGCACGGATGATCCCAGCGCTATCGTCACACTCTACCACAATTCGAACTTGGTCATTGACCGAATTGGTGCGGGCGATTTCCGCCGTGACTTCGAGGGTTTCCGCCAAACTGACGTCACCCAAGTCCAGCGACATCTGGCCCGCGTCGATCATGGCCAAGTCGAGAATGTTCTCAATGAGCTTTTCCAATTGGCCAGATGCCAATCCGATTGCGTTCAAATAGTCCGATTGCGACTCGGTCAAAGTGCCACCTACGCCCGCTGCCAGAAGCTCTGCATAGCCTCCAATGGTTGTCAGTGGTGTGCGCAATTGATAACTGACATTGCGCACAAACTCCGTCTTAAGTCGGTCTGCGTCTTGGAAGGCCGCTGCCTTATCGCGCAACGCAGTCTCTACTTCACGGGCAGCAGTCACATCGGCAAAGGCTGCTAAAGTTGCTCCATCTGGCAAGGGGCGTGTCAACCACGTTAGGCTTGTGCCATCGGCGCAGACAAATTCACCTTGCTTTTCTTGACGTGAGCGTGGTGACGGGTCAGAGATCCGGGCCTTTAACTCGCTCCAGAAGGTAGGATCGCGGTGCACAAGGATCGCGCGCTCTGCAACCAGATCAAATTCTGGTAGCGCCTCAAGGAAGCTTTGATCGAGACCCCACATTCGGGCAAATGCGCTATTGGCTAAGGAAAGTCGTCCGTCCGCGGTAAAGACAGCTACCCCTTCGCCCAATTTGTCCAGTGTCGCGCGCTGAACCTCAATCAAAGTTTTAAACCGTGCCTGCAGGCCCATCTTGTCGGAAATGTCTTCAAACAGAATCAAGAGTCCACCCGACGGCTGGCGCTGCCGCGCTACACGTAGGATGCGACCATCAGGCATGGTCCAAGTTTCATCCGGGATCAGGCCAGGTTCTTGATAGTGTGAAAGTTCCTTCGCCTTCCACGCTGCAAAGTCGCGGGTTGCGGCGATTTTGGCTGACTGGCGCAACCGATCCAACCATTCGCCATGGCTTGGTCCATCATTTAGCCACGCATCCTCTAGCCCCCACAGGTTTGAAAAGGCGCTATTGTGCGTGGTCAGGCGACGGGTAGAGTCAAATACCGCGACCGCATCGGTCAAATGGTTTAACGTCTCTTCGTGCGCTTTGGCTTCTCGCGCTAAGGTATCGCGCACTTCGATTTCTTCAGTAACATCGAAAGCAACGCCAGAAGCCCCGTCGTCTGCCGGGAACAAGCTGATCCGCAACATTCGTCGCTTGCCATCAATGGTAATTGCCCGCGTATAGGTGAAGGCTTGGCCTTTTGCGGCTTGGGCAGCATCGTCACGCGCCTTCTGGTCTAAGGCGCAGTCGCGTGCGCGTGCGTCCTCCAGATCAACCGCTTCTACAGCTTTCAGATAAGAGGTGTTCGCCCATAGCAGCGCACCTTGGCTATCGGTGCGCCAAGCGGGGAAACTGGCTTTCTCCGCGCCTGCAAGGTCCCCTGCGGCGGCACCGGGCGTCAACCATACAATGGCTTTCGCGCCATGAGGTTTGCCCATGACCTCCAGCCCTAAAACCGACAGGGTGAATGCTTCACCTCTTTGGCGCAAGAGCGCGAGGCGTGTGCCGAGTTCTGCTGAGGCGGCTACCATGGCTTCTAAGATATCGAATGTCGAAGGCTCTTCGGCCAGGCTGCTTGCCTTTAGATCGAGGCGTTTTAGCAGGGTCGCGCGTGTCGAGGCATCAGCCTCTTCTTCCGGTTGACCCCAGCCCTCTCCGTCGTCTTTGTCCGGCCAGACCAGCGCGACAGAACCTGAGGCAGCGATGGCTGCACTAGCACGGGGGCTAGAGAGGGGGACACGTCTTTGTTTGCCAAAGCGATACGCGAGGTAGCCTGCCACGGCCGCAGCCCCACCCGCTGTCACGATATCACGCCCCCATTGGGCCAAAAAGGCTGACAAGTCTAATGGCACTTTCTGTACGCATCCGCTCGTTTCGATTGACTTTGTTAAGTCTAAGCTAAGACTGGTTAACAAAGATTAACACGAAGGGAATGGTGCCCACTTATACACAGTTTCAGCTCAATTAATCCCGCCTAAATAGACGTATTTCAGCTCAAGATATTCTTCGACCCCATGGTGGGATCCTTCCCGTCCCAATCCGCTTTGCTTGATCCCGCCGAAAGGCACGCCTTCTGATGAGGTCAAGCCAGAATTAACCCCCACGATCCCTGCTTCCAAAGCTTCAGCAACGCGAAAGGCGCGTGCTAAGTCCCTGGTATAGAAATAGGCTTGCAGGCCAAATGGTGTGTCATTGGCCGCCACAACGGCTTCGGCTTCGCTTTGGAAGCGGAATATTGGCGCGACTGGGCCGAAGGTTTCTTCTTGGGCAAACCTCATGGCCGAGGTTACGCCCGTGATGACGGTGGGTTCAAAGAAAGTTCCGCCCAAGGGACCGACCTTGCCACCAGTCTCGACGTGTGCGCCTTTGCTTAGGGCATCGGCAACATGGCTTTGGACTTTAGCAAGCGCAGCTTGATTAATCAGAGGTCCCTGCATAACGCCTTCTTCAGTGCCCGGTCCTAGTTTCAGGGCGGCTACTTTCGCTGTGAGCTTGGCCACAAAGGCGTCGTGAATTTGATCCTGCACATAAATCCGGTTAGCGCACACACAGGTTTGACCCATATTGCGAAATTTTGACGCGACAGCGCCTTCGACAGCTGCGTCCAGATCGGCATCATCAAACACGATAAAGGGTGCATTGCCACCGAGCTCAAGGCCCAGCTTCTTCACGGTATCGGCGCATTGGCGCATCAAGAGCTTTCCGATCGGGGTGGAGCCGGTGAAAGACAGTCCCCGCACAACATCGCTGGCACACCAGACTTCGCCAATCGCGACAGCATCGCCCGTCACGACATTAAGCACGCCTGCAGGGACGCCTGCTTCACAAGCAAGTTCAGCCAACGCCAACGCGGTAAAGGGTGTCTCAGGTGCAGGCTTCAGGACCATGGTGCAGCCCACAGCCAAGGCTGGCCCGACCTTGCGAGCAATCATGGCAGCAGGGAAATTCCATGGGGTAATGGCCGCTACTACGCCTAACGGCTGACGTAACACAAGGATGCGGCCATCCGTCTTTGGTGAAGGCAAAGTCTCGCCGTAGATGCGCTTAGCCTCTTCGGCATAAAACTCAATGAAGGAACCGGCATAGACTATTTCCCCGCGCGCTTCTGTGATCGGCTTGCCCTGCTCTGCGGTAAGGATTTGTGCCAAATCTTCTTGGTGGATGATGATCAAGTCAAACCAGCGCCGCAGAATCGCACTTCTCTCCTTAGCGGTCTTTGCCCGCCATGCAGGAAGAGCAGCATGTGCAGCTGCCACAGCTTCTTCAGCCGCCTCGCGACCAAGTCTTGGGACCTTGCCCAAGATGTCACCGGTTGCAGGGTCGTAGATTGCATCGTCGCTGGTGCCGGTCCAAACACCATTGATCAGGCATTGGGTGCGAAACAGGCGGGGCTCAGAAAGCTTCACGTCTTGGCCTCCTCAGCCAGTAGATCGTCTCACGGTAGTTTATCTCGCAGCGCATACCAAGACATAGCTGCCGTCAAAAGCGGCCAGCGAAGTGCGCGCCCCCCCGGGAAATGAGGCACTGGTTGGCTCAAGACACAGGCAGCAAGTATGCGTCCAAAATAGGGGGCCAGAACAACACCTTGACCAGAGTAGCCTGACGCCGACAAAAGACCAGGACGGACCTGACGCAAGTACGGCAGGCGGGTGGGAGTGATACCAAGGGCCCCACCCCAAGCATGGCTGACCTGAATGGCGCTTAGTTCTGGGTATATTCTCACCAGATTGCGCCGCACAAAGCTCTCTATTTCATTGGGCCAGCTTGGCGTGTATTTCTCTCCGCCACCAAAAATCAAGCGCCGCTCCGCGGTTTTGCGCCAATAATTGACAACAAAGCGCGTATCCATAGCAGAATCGTGCATGGGAAGAATCCGGCTGTTCTCGGGCAGTGGTTCTGTCGCGATGATGAAACTGCCAATAGGTAGCACTCGGGCCTCCACATCGGGCTCGATCCCGTCAAGATACCCGTCGCCGCACAGAAGGATGTGATCGGCTATAACCCGCCCTGTTGGGGTCTTTGCAAAGCGCTTGCCGCCCTCAGACCCAACTTCGATCACGCGGCTATACTCGTGCAAATTCGCTTTGGCGACTAGGGCAGCTTGCATCAGGCCATAGAGCAACTTGAGAGGGTGAACATGGCCAGCCGATGGATCGCGCCAGCCACCATGATAAGCAGATGTGCCAAGGGCATGAGCAACTTGCTCTTTATCCAGGCGACGCGGGCGTTCATAGCCATAGGTGCGCGCCATATGGTCCCCATCTCTGTCGAGCTCTTGCATCAGGCCGGGTGTATGGGCGGCAAAGATCTGCCCCGGGGTCCAATCCGCATCAATATTGAAATCATGCATGCGCGCGAGAAGATCAGCCTTCGCATCTTCAGCCAACACCCATAGCCTACGAGCATCCTCGTGCCCCATACGCGCTTCCAACCACTTCTGATCATGGCGCCACCCAGAGCAGGCAAGCCCACCGTTTCGGCCAGAAGCTCCAGCCCCAATCTCATTGGCTTCAAGCACGACCACATTCAGACCTGCGGTTGCTAGGTCAATCGCGGCAGAAACACCGGTAAAGCCTGCGCCAATGATCACGACATCGGCCGTAATCTCCCCAACCAAGGGGATGGTTCGGGTAAAGGGGCGCTTTGCTGATGCGTGGTACCAGGTCGTTGGTGCACTGGCTGCGGAGCAGACATGACGCGAGGGAGAATGTACTACTGACATCTGTTATAACAGATGAACCAACCAAGGCTTCAGGTCAAGTAGGTTAAAAATTGTCGGGTCACGCTTTCGGCTTGAATAAGCCCTTCAAACCGCTGAAGGCTGGGACGAGTGCTTTATGGGCGATTGGTTCAACTATTGCACCGATAATCAGGCCAATTACAGCCGCAATCGCTGCACTGACCAACCAGGTTATAAAACCTGCAACGGCGGGTACGACTGCCGCAACTGAGGTGGCGAGGTGATGGATGGTCTTTTCTGGCGCGGGATAGCCTAGTTCATGGAGGCCATGCACCATGATCCCGCCGCCGACCCATAACATGGCGACCATACCGACCCAAGTTAACACTTTCAGGAAAACTGGCATTCCGAGCACGAGGCCGCGCCCGAAGGCCGCAATGGCCCCGTTGTCGGAGCGCGCCATTGCAGCACCCGCGTCATCGGCCTTTACGATCAACGCAACTGCCCCATAGACCAAAGCGGTCATACCAAGCCCAACGACCGCCAAAACCCCGCCTTGGAGCCACAAAGGTGATGTTGCGACGGTTGAAAGCGTAATGGCCATAATCTCAGCCGAAAGAATAAAGTCAGTCCGTACGGCACTCGCGACTTTTTCGTTTTCCAACTCGAGGGGGGTTTTGTCACCATCGTCTGCCGCGTCTTCCTCGCCATGGCTGCCGTGAGGGCGGACAATATCCATCACCTTCTCATAGCCTTCCATACACAGATAGGCCCCGCCCAACATCAAGAGTGGGGTGATGATCCAAGGCGCAAAGAAGCTCAAGAATAGCGCGCCCGGCAACAGGATGATCATCTTGTTCTTGAGTGAGCCCAAAGCAATTTTGCCGATGATCGGGAGTTCCCGTTCTGAAGCAAAACCCACCACATAGCGTGGCGTAACCGCGGCATCGTCAATCACAATGCCAGCCGCTTTGCCCGCAGCCTTACTTCCTGCTTTGACAGATTGGGCGGCTGCATCATCCAAACTTGTGGCAGCGATTTTTGCGATTGCTGCGACGTCGTCCAACAGCGCCAATAATCCAGAGCTCAAATCTTTACCCCCAAAAACTGATCAGAGAAAGGCCGATATAGGGCGCTTTCGATCTTTGCGCTATAACTCAGAAGGTGTTTTCCATCCTTTAGAGAGGCCATCTGCAGGTTTGCTTATCACAATAGGCTGATCTGCCATGCTTTAGCCAGACTGCTGGTCGATGGACCCGCCCAATGCGTTGTCGGACTTGTGACCATTGCTCGCCAACTTCAAGCGCTTCAAAGCCTTGCAGGCGGGCCTTTCGCTCGCTAACCAATTGCGCAGAAAGGCACTTTAATGACCAAATCAAACCCGGGACTTTATTTTGAAGACTTCCAAGTTGGCATGGTCTTACGGCATGCGACACCGAAGACCGTCACCGAGGGCGACGTCGCGCTTTACACTGCTCTGACAGGCTCACGTTTTGCACTCTATAGTTCAGACGCGTTTGCCCGCGATGGCGATTTGGACGCCGCACCAATTGACCCCCTTTTGGTTTTCCACACGGTCTTTGGCAAAACCGTGCCAGATATCAGTCTCAATGCGGTTGCCAATCTAGGCTATGCTGACGGTCGATTTCTTACGCCTGTTTTCCCGGGAGATACGCTCTCAGCCATTTCTGAAGTGATTGGCGTCAAAGAAAATTCAAATGGCAAAACAGGCGTGGTTTATGTCCGCACGACTGGCTTTAATCAGCAAGGCGAAGCTATTTTGTCTTATGTGCGTTGGGTCATGGTGCATAAGGGCGATGCTGAAGCGCCTGCGCCAACGCCAGTTATACCTGCGCTGCCTGCCTTTGTCGCACCTGAAGACTTACCCGTGCCCGTGCCTGCTTGGTGCGGCAATTACGACTTCGAATTGGCTGGTTCGCCCTATGCGTTTGAGGATTATCAGATCGGAGAGTGTATCGATCATGTTGACGGTATGACGGTCGAAGAGGCAGAGCATCAGATCGCGACGCGGCTTTATCAAAACACCGCCAAAGTACACTTTGATGCGGTTGCCCAAGCGCAGTCTCGACAAGGTAAGCGACTGATTTACGGTGGAGTCGTGATCTCGATTGCCCGCGCTTTGGCCTTCAATGGCTTAGCCAATGCCGCCGAAATTCTTGCAATTAACGCCGGTCGTCATATCAACCCGTTGTTCGCGGGCGATACGATTTACGCTTGGAGCGAAGTACTCGACAAGGCATTGTTGAGCAATGGACATGGTGCCTTGCGTCTGCGCCTGATCGCGACAAAAAATGTGTCGGCGTATGATTTTCAGGACGTTGATAGCCCCGATGCCATCTTGGAGTTCGACTATTGGGCAGCGATCCCTTTGCGGTCGAGTTTCCTCAACTAATGGCCTTTTCACTCGACCCTCGCTTGGCTGCTGATACACTGTTTGCCGCGCAATTCCCCTTGTGTGAGGTGCGGGTTATGAATGATGTGCGCTATCCTTGGTTGGTGGCTGTTCCACGAGTACCGGGGGCCGTGGAGCTTTTTGGTTTGGCACCAGGCGATGCTGATCAGGTTTGGGCCGAAATTCAGGCACTTGGCACTTTGGTGGCTGGTATACCTGGGGTCAGCAAGGTCAATATTGGCGCATTGGGCAATATGGTGCGTCAGCTGCATATCCATGTTGTTGGCCGACATGATCGTGACCTTGCTTGGCCGGGGCCCGTGTGGGGACATAGCCCTGCCAAACCCTATGAACCTGATGGGGCTGCACAACTAATTGATCTTGTGGCGGGTTTAGCCCATAGCTTTTGATAGGCTCGGGTGTTTACCCCCGCAAAACCCGGCCACGACATAGGGCGATACTGCCCACTTCTTAGCATCAAGGTTGATATGCAACATTGCGAAAGCCCAATCTCCGCGGTGCCAGACGAGTTGGTAATCGCGCTTGAAGCGTTGGCACGGCGTGCAGGTGCTGCCATTTTGGAAGTTAAGCGCGGCGGGATCCATGCCCGAGCAAAGTCTGATGGGTCACCCGTCACAGAAGCGGATTTAGCCGCCAACGTGGTCATTCTAGCAGGCTTAAGCACACTTCTGCCCGATGTTCCGCTAATCACGGAAGAAGGCGACGATGGTCTAAAGGTCTTAGCTGATCCAGATGCCGACTTTTTGCTGATAGATCCCCTCGACGGCACACGGGAATTTGTTTCGGGTGATCCTGACTATACCGTCAACATTGCTTATATGAGGCGGTGCAGGCCCGTGGTCGGCATTGTTCATATGCCCGAAACTGGGCTGTCTTGGGTTGGGGATTCACGGACCACCCCAAGTGCGGCTTGGCATATTGACCATACTGGAACTTGGCAGTCGATCCAGACGCGCGCGGCGGGTGAGACCTTGGCCGTATTGACCTCCCGTTCTCATCAAGACCCAGAAACCGAAGCTTTTTTGGAGAAGGTCCCAGTCTCGGAACTGGTCAGACGCGGCTCATCTTTGAAGTTTTGCTTGATCGCAGCAGGCCAAGGCGATCTTTATCCACGTTTTGGTCCGACCATGGAATGGGACACGGCAGCGGGTGACGCCGTGTTGACTGCAGCTGGCGGAGCGATGCTGGACTTAAATGGCCAAGCCTTCCTTTATGGGAAGACCAGCAAGGGCTGCCGCAATGGTGGCTTTATGGCCATGGGCGATCCAGACCTTGCCGCCACCATATTCTAAGCCGCAGCTCGACCTAGATTGGCACCTTTAAAACTTGAGGCATGGGTAATACTTGAGGCATGGGTAAAACTTAAGGCATGGGCATAAAAGCCTGCGACCCAAGCTGCGACCAATTCACCATCCAAGGGTGCTTCTAGGCTCGCTAGCGCTATGTCGGCTAGGTCTTCAGAAAACCGTGTGCCACGGCGCGAGCGAATTAAAGCATCGGCGAAGCTGGAGCAGAATTCGGGGTGGCCCTGGAAAGACAGAGCAGGCGCATGGTCATAGACCAATGCGGCATAAGGCGTGAAATCCGACTTAGCTAAGACTCTCGCGTTTGCTGGTGCCTCCAGCACCTGATCTTGATGGCTCACTGCCAGATGTAGCCTTTGCTTTGATCCGACCATCCAAGGCTCAGCCTTTTCCACGTGATAGGTGTGGCGGCCCAAGCCCCAGCCTTGTGGCGCTTTGTGTGCACGTCCACCAAAGGCCTCCGCCATGAGTTGATGTCCAAAGCAAATCCCTACCTGTGGAACTTGGCTCGCGCCAGCGCGCTGAATCCAGTCTTTTAGGTCGGATATCCAATAAAAATCATCATAAACGCCAGCAGGTGAGCCGGTGATGAGAGCGGCTTCAACCGAACCGGGCTCGGGCAGCTCTTGCCCGTCCAACACGTGTACTACTTGACAGGTGAGGTCGGGAATATGAGGAGCCAAAAGGGTTTCCAACATGGCGGGGTAAGAGGGAAAGCTCCCCCTAATGGGCTCGGGCGGACGGCCAGTTTCAAAAATCGTTAGTTGCATGACCCTAACCTAACCTCAATGGAAGATAGTTTGCATGCAGAACATGGTTAGAAAAAGCTAACAAAGGCAAAATGCTGCTTGCATGGGCAAGAATGTTGCAATTTGGCACTTATTTTCTTGCCAAGTGTGTGTGCTTGACGCCAGCGCTGCCTTTTGAAACATCAATAAATTGTCAACCAAGTTTTTCCTCTTTCGCAACGAATGAAACTGTGGCATGTAAATTGCCAACAGGACTTCGACCTTGTTTTAGGTCCCCTGCATGCGAAAACCTTTTTGGGCCCCAGCTAACAGCAGGGGCCTTTTTTCGTGCTTGGTTCAGCGAACCTTTAGGCGCTCTTGCGGCTCGATTGGAAGGTTGCGACGCTGTAGAATGCGAGCCCCGCCCAGATTAGGCCGAAGGTCACACCGTGAGCCGGGGTGAAATGCTCACCCAAAGCAAGGCCGGTACTGAATTGTAGCGTTGGGGCTAGATATTGTAATAGTCCCAACGTGGTCAGCTTGAGTCCGCGCGCGCCAGTTGCAAATAAAATTAGCGGGATCGCCGTCGCGGGCCCTAACAGGATCAAAAGTCCCATTATTCCATGAGAGCCGCCCATCACAGGACCACCACTTTGTATATGCCAGATGATAATCGCGAGAGCGGGCAGAAATAAGATGGCCGATTCCCAGAATAGACCAGCGGCCGGCTGAACCGGGGCAAGCTTTCGTACCAATCCATAAAATGCGAAGGAAAACCCAAGGCCCAGTGCAACATAAGGAAAGGCCCCGACTAAGAAGGTTTGGTTGAGCACGCCTAGCAGCGCCAAGGTCAGCGCGCCGACCTGCCATTTGGTCAGCTTTTCCTTAAAAAATGCCACGCCCATGCACACATTGATCAGTGGATTGATAAAGTAACCAAGGCTTGATTCTAGAATCCGATCCTGGCCGACCGCCCAGACATAGAGGAGCCAGTTACCGCCGATCAAAGCAGCCGACAAAGCTAGGAGTGTTAAGGTGCGGGCCGTGATCCGCAGCGAAGCAAGCCCGCCGAAAAGCAAAGCGGCAAGGAACGCGCATGGAAGGGTCCAGACGATCCGTTGGGCGGTGACTTCCAGCGGCGGGATCTTGGAAAAAAGATGCAGGAAAGCTGGAAGCAGACCCCACATGATATAAGCAGACATCGCCGCCCAAAAAGCAGCCGGCAACTTTCCAAGCGCAAAGCAAAAGGGGCAAGGTCAGGCTGTCTTGTTAGGCTTCCGCTGCCGTCAGTTTTTTCTCAAAAGCCCCACGCTCGACCAAAAGCTGGGCGATCTGAATGGCGTTAAGGGCGGCACCTTTGCGCAAATTATCGGCAACCACCCACATAGCCAAACCGTTCTCAACGGTCGGATCGGTGCGAATACGCGATACATAGACGGGGAATTCGCCCGCTGCTTCAACCGGGGTCATATAGCCACCTGCTTCGCGGCGATCCATCACCACGACACCAGGGGCCTCTTCTAAAGCTTCGCGGGCTTCTTCATCACTGATGGGGTTTTCAAACTCGATGTGCACAGCTTCAGAGTGGCCAACAAATACAGGTACGCGCACCACAGTTGCTGTCACCTTAATTGTAGGGTCCAGCATTTTCTTTGTTTCTGCGACGAGCTTGAATTCTTCGGTCGTATAGCCGTCTTCCATGAAGTCACCGCCATGGGGGATGACATTGAAAGCGATTTGCTTTGGATAGACTTCGGTTTTTACCGGATCATTCACAAATATGCCGCGCGTTTGGGTCCATAACTCATCCATGGCCTCTTTGCCGGTGCCAGAAACTGATTGGTAGGTCGCAATAACCACGCGCTTAATCTTCGCGAGATCATGTAAAGGCTTCAGTGCCACAACCAGTTGTGCGGTGGAGCAATTGGGGTTTGCGATGATCATTTTCTTTTTATAATTCATCGCTGCGTCTGGATTGACTTCAGGCACCACCAAGGGAACGTCGGGGTCCATGCGCCATTGGCTGGAATTGTCGATGACCAAGCAGCCTTG
>JBEAVQ010000072.1:0-15697 GCA_041160865.1 Pseudomonadota bacterium
CGCTGACGATCACCGCCGATTGATTCGCGCGCTCCGCTTCCAACTCTTGCACCAATCGATCTTGGCTTGCTTGCTGTTTGGCTAGCCGTGCTTCTAGTACTTCGATCCGCCCCGTCAGTTCTGCCGCTTGGCGCTCAACTTGTTCGAGGCGGATGATTAAACGGGCTGAGATGGGTTCCGCTGAAATCGGGGGGACAGTAACCGGGGTTGGACCGCCCGGTTTTGTCGCTGCCTCGGGCGGATTTGCGCCGCGCGCTTGTGCCCAAACGGGATCAGCAGTCAGCATCAAGCCGGCAACCACCGCCACAAGGCTCAACAGCTGCCCAAACTGCAGGGCGCGCTGCGCCGCCCTGCTGAAAGGGGGGGTGATTTGGCTTGAGGTCGAACAGGCGACTTGCGGTGTAGCCATGACTAATCGAGCAACATGGTTTGAGCGTTCCGGTTCACGGCCCAGCCCTCAGCACTTGGACGCTCATCGATTGGACGTTCCTTCCCATAGGAGACGGTTTCGACCCGATCGGGGTCGACACCAAGTCCTGCCAAGAAGTCGCGCGCCGCACTCGCCCGGCGTGCCCCCAAGGCTAAGTTATACTCGCGTGTTCCGCGCTCATCACAATTGCCAGCGATCAAAACGCGCTTGCCCGGATTGGCTTTAATCCAAGCCGCCTGACGCGTCAGAATGGAGCGGGCTTCATCCGTCAAGTCAAATCGATCCGTTGGAAAGAAAATGCGCTCACCGGCTTCGGCTAAAGAAGCATAGGGTGAGCGGCTTTCCTGTGGGCTAGCCATGTCGGAATCAGTCGCGTTACCGCTAACAATAACGGGTGCAAGTGGGGCAGATGCCATAGATGCTCTGGTCCCGGGTGCCTCTTGGGCGATAGTTGGCGCGGCCTCAGAATTAGCAGCAGCCACGGGTGCATTTGTATCAGCACCCGGCGGCGTTGCGGTCTTGGTGCTAGCGCAAGCTACCAAGGCCAAGCTTGAAACCAGCATAAGGGCGAGAGAACGGACTTTCAAGCCGGAGGATTGTTGGGTCGGGCTTTGGGAAGGGGTCATGGAAGGCTCCTAAATGATGGGGTGTTTACAAAGGGCGGGGTCTAACGAAACAAGGTTACAACGCTTAAGGCAGGGTTGCAGACCAACCGGGGTCTGAACCCGGGGCGGACCAAGGGGACTTGCGAAGATTTGTACCAGAGACATCGACCGTCCAAAGGCTTGGCGATTGACCGGGCCCGCCTTCACGCTGAAACATAATGACACGGCCATTGGGTGACCAAGTCGGGCCTTCAACCAGATAGGCCTCTGCTAGGATTTTCAAGTTTGACCCATCCGCTGCCATCACGCCAATCTGAAATTGCCCACCATATTGGCGCGTGAAGGCAATTAAGTCGCCCTTGGGTGACCAAACAGCGGTAGAATAACGGCCTTCGCCAAATGTTAGGCGACGCACGCCCGATCCATCGGCATTCATGCCATAGATTTGCGTGCTGCCGCCTCTGTCTGAGGTGAAAACAATCTGGTTACCGTCTGGTGACATATCCGGTGAGGTGTCGATGGCTGGATTGCGGGTTAGCTGGCTCAACTTGCCCGTCCGTAAGCTTTTGATGAACACATCCACGTCGCCGTCGCGGTCCGCGCTGAAAATGATCGATTGGCCATCAGGGGTAAAGCGTGGGGCGAACGCCATATTGCCTGGAATAGCCACAGCTTCTTTCCGGCCGCTCTCAATATCGACAACCCATATTTTGATACCCCGGTCTGACAAAGCCGAGTAGACGATTTGTTGACCTTGCGCATTAAAGCGCGGGTTGAGAACTTGTTCGGTGCCATCGGTGAGATAGCTGGGATTGGCCCCATCCTGATCCATCACGGCAAGCCGCTTGACCCTGTTGGTCCGGCCGCCACTTTCAGCGACAAATACAACCCGGCTGTCGAAATAGCCGACTTCACCTGTCAAACGCCGATAGATCGCGTCAGAAACTTTGTGTGCAATCCGGCGCCAATTCTCGTCTGTCGTAGCGAACTCAAGGCCTAGCATTTGGCTTTCGCCATAGACGTCCCACAAGCGAAACTCGACCCGCAATCGCCCGGATGCCACCCCACCTCGCCCAATAACCAAAGCTTCAGTTTTCGTGATGCGCCAATCGGCAAAGCGGGGCGCGACGTTCACATCCATATCGCGTTGCAAGAAGGATTCCGGGTTTTGAACTTGAAACAGACCAGAGCGGGCGAGATTATCGCGCACGGCACCAGCAATAGAGCTCCCATGCGGACCTGTGAAATCTGCAATCGCAATCGGCATAGGCCGCCGATGCCCCTCCGTTACACTCACATTCAATTGCGCCAGCGCTGGCGTTAGCCAGGCAAATGCCATCAAAAGTGCGAGCATCACGGGATAAAGCTTGCGAGAGAGAACTGGAAACAGGGGGCTGAGTGCTGTCATTATTGGTTTCTTGACCCTAGAAGATGAATTTTTTGCGGCAAGGTTAGACAATTTTTTGTTACAGGCAGCTTTGTATTAAGGCCGATCAGCCTTTCGTGCGTCAAAGTCAAAATTCACCAAGCGCCATTGCGTATGGCGATCGGCAGGCAAGGAAAATGGTGCGCATTGCTGAACGGCGCGCCTGGCCGCCTCAATCGCCACCAAAAGCTTGTTATCCGCGCCAGCTTCGCTGGAAGGGCGGATTAGTTTCGGAACCTTCGCCAAATTTCCATCTGGCGTCAATTCGATTTGAAGCGTGACAATTAGACGAGGTGAGCTCTCGGGCGGCCGCCGCCAACATTGGTAAATCTGCGCCCGAAGCGCTGATTCCAGATCGCCAGCGAGTAGGGTGCCGCCGCCTGCACGGCCTTGCTTGGCGGATTGACCGGCTGCAGCCAGTTTAGGGGCTGTACGTCCGCCTGAATTTGCGCCGCTTGCCGCTGCACTTGCGGCCGCAAAATCGAAAGCCGGTTCAGGCTTGGCTTGCACTTTTGATTTGGTGTTCGCCTTAGATGGAAGGCTTGGTGCAATTTGCGCGGGTAAGGCGGCCTTCTGCGGGCTTGCTTTTGCAGGCGCAGAGGGCGTTGGCGCAGCCTTGTGAACGCTCGACGGGGCAGGCTTTGGCGGCGGGGCCTTTTGGACCGGCTGCGGGGTCGGTGCAGCCGGAGGAGGAGGATCTACTGACTTTGGCTCAGGGGCTGGCGCTGCATCAGCAACTGCAGAATCTGCAATTGTGAGCTCGCTTGTCTCTTCACCCGTCCGCACCGTCTCAGCTTGGGTTTCGGGCCCGACCACGCTGGGTGTATCGGCGACTATCGCGACAGGGATCACGTCTTCAGGCGTAAAGGCCGGTGGGTTCTGCCAAAAGACAAGGCCCAAGGCGATAATACCTGCATGCACAATCGCTGATACAGCTACACCCGGCCCAAATGGGCTAGGCTCTTGCCACGTCAGACTGGCGATATGGGGGTCACTGGCGCGCATGCGCTCGGGGCCTATCCTATTGTTCGACCGTATCGGTCACCAATCCCAGATTGCGATAGCCAGCCGAATTCACCCGCGCCATCACTTGCATCACAATCCCATACGGGGCTTTCTCCGCTGCGCGAATAAAAATTCTGCGATCATAGCCTTCGCCAGCCAAAGCCGTCAGGCGTGGTAGCAATTGGTCATAGGCTACGACTTCATTCTGCAAATAGACTTGGCCATTGGCGAGGATTGTCACCGTTAGCGGTTCTTGCTCGCTCGGTAAGCTCTTTGCCTCTGTCTTGGGGAGGTCAACTGGCACGCCTACCGTCAACAAGGGGGCGGCCACCATGAAGATTATCAATAGCACTAGCATCACGTCGACAAAGGGCGTAACGTTAATTTCGCCCATCAGGCGGCGGCTGCGTCTGCTGCGTTTGCCGGCTCCGCGCCGAGATCCAATCCCGACCGCCATATTAGGTCGGGTCCTGCAGGCGGCGGGAAACGCGAGCAATCACATCATCGCTCAAGGCGTCAAGGCGGGTAGCAAAGCGGTCTAAACTGCCAGCGAGCCAATTGTAGAATATAACAGCGGGGATAGCGGCTAACAGGCCAAGGGCGGTAGCGAACAATGCCTCCGCAATACCAGGAGCCACGACAGCCAGATTTGTATCGCGCGATTGGGCAATGCCGCGAAAGGCATTCATAATGCCCCAGACTGTGCCGAACAGGCCGACGAAGGGCGCGGACGATCCGATGGTGGCCAAGATTGCCAGACCGCGTTCAGCACGTGCCATCTCACGCGCGCTAGCGGCCTGCATCACCCGTTCCATTCGTTCAATCGCCCGGCCAATACCGGCTTCCGTCTGATTGGGAATTCGGCGGGCAAGGCGGGCTTCGGCCATGCCGATAGCGACGACCCGGGCCATCGCGTCGCCGGGCTTTGCGCTTTCTTCGATGGCATCAATGCCGCGGCCTTCTGCCAAAGCGGCTTCAACCATACGTGCGCCAGCTTCCAGCTTACGGATTTGCAGCCATTTGTCGATGGCAACAGCCCAAGACCAGACCGAGGCCAAGGCCAACCCAATCATCACCGCCTTGACGATCCAATCGGCTTTGAGGAACAAATCGAGGAAGGAAAAGCTTGTTACTGCTGCTACCGCGTCCATGCACGCCTCACTAATGGGTTCATTGGTCAGCTCTGTTCGCGCGAACAGAAGTTAGGAACGAAACTGTCAGAATCGACACCTAGTTAAGGAATACGGCCTCAGTGCGGCGATAAAGTTAATTTCTTATGAGAAAGCCGCAAAAAGCGGTCAGCTGGCGTCAGAGGGCAGCGCGGACATGTTCAACACCGGTTTGGCAGTTTGAAACCGCCCTTTGTCTTGACTTTATCTTCGCAAACCCGTATCCGCGCCCCTCTTCTGGCTGGTCCAATCCTGTCCCCGCCCACGATGGTGTGGGCAGTGGGTTCTGGGCGAGGCAGAATTCACGAATTCGCCGATGAACACTCTTATCTGAGGGTGACAAGGCTTTAGCAAGAGAGAAATCGCCATGTCGCGCCGTTGCGAATTGACTGGAACTGGACCAATGGTTGGCCACATCGTCAGCCACTCCAACATTAAGACCAAGCGTCGCTATTTGCCAAACCTGCAAGACGTCACCTTGGCGTCTGACGCTTTGGGCCGCGCCTTCAAGCTGCGCATCACGATGGCAGCCTTGCGCTCGGTCGATCACAACGGGGGCCTCGATGGCTTCATCGTGAAAATCGACGAGACCAAGATGTCGGATCGTGCGCGCAAGATCCGCCGCGACATCAAAGCAAAGCTGGCTGAAACCGCAGCTGCCTAAATTTGTGCAATGGGCAGTGGGTGATCCACGGCCCAAGCCGCACTGGTTCAAAAGCGCGACCTTTCGGGGTCGCGCTTTTCGTTTGAGCCAAACACCGATACTATCAGGCTTCTTGTCTCGTTTGTGCGTCCATCCCTCGACCGACAGTCCCATGTCATGCTAACCGCCGCGGTCTCATGCGCCTGACCCAAGATCGCCTTTTCCGTGTTCTCGATCGTTTCGACGAGATTGATGCCCGTTTGTCTGTTTGCAGTGACGGCGGCGAGATCATGCGGCTGTCGAAAGAGCGGTCCAGCCTAGCCCCGGTTGCCGATGCAATCCGCGCCCTAGAAAAAGCGCGCGCGGAACGCGGCGAGCTGGAGCAAATGATCCTCGATCTGCCCAACAGCGATGAAATGGCGCAAATGGCGCAAGCTGAGCTTGAAGTCCTGCGGGAATCTATTCCGACAATGGAGCAAGATCTGCAAATCCTCCTTTTGCCTAAGGATGCCGACGACGAAGCCGATGTGATCTTGGAAGTCCGCGCTGGAACCGGCGGGGATGAAGCAGCGCTCTTTGCTGGCGATCTTTTCCGCATGTATCAACGCTATGCGGCTATGCGCGGTTGGCGGGTTGAAGTTGAAAGCATCTCTGACGGCGAAATGGGCGGATTTAAGGAAATCATCGCCTCAGTTTCTGGCGAGGGTGCCTTTGGTCGAATGAAGTTTGAAAGCGGTGTACACCGCGTGCAGCGCGTACCAGCGACCGAAGCTGGCGGGCGCATTCATACCTCGGCTGCCACGGTTGCTGTGCTGCCCGCGCGCGAGGATGTTGAAATTGAAGTCCATGAGAAGGACATCCGGATCGACACGTATCGCTCGTCTGGGGCTGGTGGTCAGCACGTCAACAAAACCGATTCGGCCGTCCGCTTGACCCACATCCCCAGCGGCATTGTTGTGACCTCGTCTGAAAAGTCACAACACCAAAACCGCGCCATCGCGATGCGGACGCTTAAGGCCCGCCTTTATGAGCAGCAGCGTTCCGCTCTAGCCGCTGAACGTTCGGCGAGCCGCCAGTCCCAAGTCGGCTCAGGCGATCGATCAGAGCGCATCCGTACCTATAACTTCCCGCAAGGCCGCGTTACCGATCACCGGATCAATCTGACGCTTTATAAGCTGGATACCCTGCTTGAAGGCAGTGGCTTGGATGAAATGATCCAAGCCTTGATCGCCGATGACACCGCCCGTCGCTTGGCCGAAGCCGAGGACTAATTACCTGCGTATTTGATCGAGCAGCCATAAGCCGACGTAGCGCGAATGGCTGGGGCTTGTTTGCTTTTGATGGCTGTAACGGCTTCATGCACATAATTTCGGGGGACAGCCCCAGCGGGCAGGACGGCCCGGGGTTGATCATCTATCGCCCCGGCATAGGCAATGCGGCCTGTTTCATCGATCACGAACATATGCGGTGTGGTCCTTGCGCCAAAGGCCTTGCCAACCACGCCGGTTGGGTCCAGCACTTTGGCAGTGGGTTTTGCTCCTTTTTCGGCGGTGAGATAATCCGCACCGCGGCTATCCTGATAGCCTTGTTTACCAGATGCCGAAGAGAAGATCGTCAACCACACGACGCCGTCTTTGAGGGCTGATGCTTGCACTGCTTGCATCGAACCACTCCTATAGTGGCGGGCGACATAGGGGCACTCAAAATTCGTCCATTCGAGCACGACGATTTTGCCGCGATAGGCGCTCAAGTTAAACTTGCGTCCAGTCGTATCCTGCATCGAGATGCTAGGGGCCATGGCACCCGGTACAGGGGGAACTCCTTTGGTCTTTGGGTGAGAATTCGGTTCAGTCGGCGAATAGATGCCGTCAGCGCGCGTCTCGATCCACGTTAAGCTCGCCAAAGCAAGTGCGGCTGTCAGCCAAACAATTCTCATTGGCACTCCTCCTATTGCAGCGCGCTTTTGATCACCTCTGCGCTGAGTATTTGCGGCAGGATCTGGGGTTCTGCAACCCCGGGCTTATAGACGAGATATAGGGGTACACCCACGCGTCCGTGGCTTGCCAGCGCTTGAGCGATCACATCATCACGACTGGTCCAGTCCGCCACCAGATAAACCGCTTTGTCGCCATTTAGGGCCTCGCGCACGGCAGGATCCGCAAAGACGGTGACTTCATTGACCTTACAAGTCACACACCAGTCTGCCGTGAAATTGACAAAGACGGTTTTGCCTTCCTGTTGCAGCGCTTCGACACGGGCAGGAGTCCAAGGCTCACCTCCAAAGCTGGCGGAGTCGACATCAGTTGCTTTGGCCGGGGCTTGGGTGACATAAGTGCCAGCGCCAACAAGGCCTGCGACTAAGATCATCAGGGCGATGGCGCGCCCCTTGTGTCCAGACCAAGTCCGCCAAATCCAAACGGCAATGCTAGCAGCCAAGACACCGCCCAAGGCCGCCAAGACGCCTGCTTGACCCACTTGGGCGCTGCTGACCCAGATTAGCCAAATGGCCGTGGCAAACATGGGGAAGGACAAGGCTTCCCTTAGGCGGCTCATCCAAGCCCCAGGCCGTGGCAAGGCCCGCATAAGGCCTGGCATAAAGGTCAGCGCGACAAAGGGTGCCGCAAAGCCGAGCCCCAGGGCTGCAAACACACTTAAGGCCCCAATTGCAGGCTGAGTAGCGGCAAATCCTAGAGCCACACCCATAAAGGGCGCGGTGCAAGGTGCGGCGACTACGACAGCTAAGACGCCCGTAAAAAACGAACCTGCATGGCCACTCGTGCTGGCAAGGCCTGTGCCCGTGCCTTGCAGAGAGGTGCCGATCTCATAAAAGCCTAACAAGTTGAACCCGATTAGAACCATCAAAACCGCGAGGCCGACAATGATGGCGGGCGATTGCAGTTGAAAGCCCCACCCAACAGCCATGCCAGCGGCTTTCAGGCCAATCAGCAGACCTGCTAGAGCAAGGAAACTTGCCAGTACGCCAAAGCCGTACCACAGGCCGTGGGTGCGCGCTTCTGCCTTATCCCGGTGCGAAGCTTCCAACAGACCCAATGCCTTCATCGATAGGATCGGGAAAACACAGGGCATCAGGTTCAAGATCAGGCCGCCTAGAAAGGCGAAGAATAGGGCCTGTAACAGTCCAACGTTGGCACCCCACGCAGCCTTCGGCCCCGCCGTATCTACCATTGGGGCTGCTGCAATCAGCTCGGCCTGAAGGCTGTAAGCTTTGGCCTTTCTACCCTCACCAATCACCAAAACACCCGTAAACGGGCCGACAAAGGGGTCTGGCAAGGATTTGGATTTGACGAAGTTGAGGCCAAAGCCATCCTTGCCACGCACAAATTCTTGCGGTGCTGCAAAATCCACAAGCGCCCCGAGCTTAAGCTCATGGGGGAAGAAATAGGCCTTGCCGTCCGCTGGAACGCCTGTGACCACCAATTGCAAGCCACCGGCACCTAGGTCGGTCAGGCGCGCCTTGCCGGGTAAAGGCTTGGGTTGGTCGTCGAGTGCTGCTTGGATAGCTAGGGCGTCGCCACCGTCGCGCTTGGCGGCTTCAACGGGCAGATTGATCGCCACACTGCCTTCGCCCGGAATACACACATCGGCGCATTCCAGCCAAGTGGCATCGACCTTGAGAGAGACGGTGGTGCCGGGCTTGGCCGACGCGGGAACTTGAACCTCTACCGGTAAGACCACTGATTTTGAAAAGCCGTAATTGACCAGAGGGCCAAACGGGATGGCGGTGGGGGCTGGCCATTTGATCTCGCCTGCCTTCACGCCGTCGGGCAACGTCCAGTTTAGGTAGGTAGGTTCACCGCTATCGCCGGGGTTGCGCCAATAGGTATGCCAGTCTAGCGCGATTTTTTGCCGGATGGCGACATGAAAGACGTCACCGGGTTGAACCGCTGCCCGTTCGCTGATCAAGGTGATCTCAACATTTTGCGAGCTGGCGCTAATGCCAATTGGCGTAGAGATCCCGGCCGGGACTTGCGCCTGCGCGAAGCCAACCCACAAGAGCCAGAGAGCTAAGAGCACGCGTTTCATACATAAAGTCCTTTTCCACCGTTACTTAGCGTCCTTCGAGGTGCTGGCCAATGGCGCATGTCTGGGTCGCGCAGAAAAACGCTGTCGAGATTGAAACTAGGGCTGGAAAAAGCAGGCGAAACAAACCACCGTTGACGCTCCGGTCCTGAAACATCAATGGGAACGAAAACGGAAAGGACCTTTGCGTGAGCATTTTGCCAAGACAACCGGGTTGGTGGTTTGAAGACATCATCGTCGGGCGAACCTATGATTTCGGTGCAGCTTTGGTGAGCGCGGAAGATATCACTTTGTTTCATGAGCGTTTTGCGCCCAATCTACCCCTGAAGGCCAGCGAGCAAGGGCGAGAAGGGGCAGGGCCGCGCGCGGCTGAAAGCCATGTCTATGCCCTCTGGCGGCGCATGTTGTGGGAAGAAACTCGAGAATGGCCCGTGTTGCAACGCTTGGGGCAAGATGCACTGCGCTATTATAAAGCCGCCTATGCCGGAGAAGAATTATCCGTCCGCCTGACATTTTTGGCGACCGAAGATCGCAACGACCGCGAAGGCGTGCTGACGGCCAGCCACGAAGTGCAAGATCAGGATGGCCTCTTGGTCATGAGCGTCATGACCCGCACGTTGATGGCAAAGCGGCCAATAAAAGCGGACTGATCACTCCGTCCCTGTCACTTTGTCCCAAAAGCCCTTGGCTTTATCAAAGAAGCCTGTGTGCTCGGGGTGGCTCTTCTCGCCACATTCTCCGGCAAACTCGCGCAACAGTTCCTTTTGACGGGCTGACAGGCTGCGCGGGGTTTCGACGAATAGTTCGACATGCATATCGCCGCGAAGCGCTGATTTCAGAGTGGTCATGCCGTGGTGGCGCAAGCGAATGCGACGACCGGTTTGGCTGCCTTCTGGGATATCCAGCTCAGCCTTGCCGCCATCAATCGTTGGCACTTCGATTTTACCGCCTAAAGCCGCCGTCGTCATGGTGACTGGGATGCGGCAATAGAGCGTTGGACCATCGCGTTCAAACAGCTCATGCTTATTGACCGACAAAAAGACATAAAGGTCGCCACGCGGCCCGCCGCGCGCGCCCAACTCGCCTTCACCCGTCAAACGCACCCGCGTGCCATCTTCGACGCCAGCCGGGATCGCAACTGAAAGCGTGCGATCTACTTGCTTGGTGCCGTGGCCGTGGCAGGACTTACAGGGCTTTTTGATGATGGTGCCGCGCCCATGACAGGTGGGGCAGGTCCGCTGCATCATGAAGAAGCCTTGTTGAGCACGCACTTGGCCTGTGCCGCTACAGGTGGGGCAAACTTCAGGGCGGGTGCCGGGCTCTGCGCCAGAGCCGTCGCAGACTTCGCACACCTGATTGGTAGGGATGTTGAGTTCTGCATCCTTGCCCCGGAAGGCCTCTTCGAGCGTGATTTCAAAATCATAGCGCAGGTCCGCGCCGCGTGCTGGGCCTGCACGCTGTTGCGTGCGCCGACCGCCAAACACTTCGCCGAAAATGTCGCCAAAGACGGATTCGAAAATATCGCCTGCATCGCCTTGGAAGCCACCGCCGCCGCCCATGCCGCCATTGAGGCCTGCCTTGCCATAGCGATCATAGACTGCCCGCTTTTGTGGGTCAGACAGCGCCGCATAGGCTTCATTGATGTCTTTGAACTTTGCCTCAGCCTCGGCATTGCCGGGGTTCTTGTCGGGGTGCCATTGCATGGCCTTCTTGCGGTAGGCGCTTTTCAGCACGGCCTCATCCGCATCACGGGCCACGCCCAGAAGATCATAATAATCGTCGCTCATGGGATCCCCGAATTAGAGCAGGATTGTTAGCTAGAAGTCGCTTTGCGTGTGCTCTGCGTGTCGACCACGGGCATCAGCGAACACTTGAGGCTTGGTTTGGGCGAAGCAGAGGCAGCGCATCCGTCAACCAAGGCCCGAAGCGAACCCCTTTGCAAACGGGCCATCTAGACCCATTCGCAAAGGGGTTGTTTCGACTACTTCTTGTCGTCGGTGACGTCTTCGAAGTCTGCGTCGACAACACCGTCATCGCCCGCATCTTTTTTGGCATCGGCTTCCGCCGCACCCGCTTGTTGCTCCGCATACATGGCTTCACCAATCTTCATGGCGGCCTGCATCAGAGCTTGGGTCTTGGCTTGAATGTCTTCGACATCTTCACCCAAAGCGGCTTCCTTTGTGGCAGCGACGGCAGCTTCAATGGCTTCGCGATCAGCGACTTCGAGCTTGGTGCCAAACTCGCTCAATTGCTTTTCAACCATATGGACTGAGCTTTCAGCGCCATTCTTGGCTTCCACCAAGTCGCGCTTCTTCTTGTCTGCGTCGGCATTGGCCTCTGCGTCCTTGATCATTTGATCAATATCAGCGTCAGACAGACCGCCATTGGCCTGAATGCGGATCGATTGCTCTTTGTTGGTTGCCTTGTCTTTTGCCGAGACCGACACGATGCCGTTGGCGTCAATGTCAAAGGTCACTTCAATTTGGGGCACACCGCTTGGCGCGGGTGGGATGCCGACGAGATCGAATTGGCCGAGCGACTTGTTATCAGCTGCCATGTCGCGTTCGCCTTGGAACACGCGGATGGTCACCGCGGACTGGTTGTCATCAGCGGTCGAGAAGACTTGGCTCTTTTTGGTTGGGATGGTGGTGTTGCGCTCGATCAAGCGGGTAAAGATACCGCCCTTGGTTTCGATACCCAAGGACAACGGCGTAACGTCCAGCAACAACACGTCCTTCACATCGCCTTGCAGAACGCCGGCTTGGATCGCTGCACCCAAAGCCACCACTTCATCCGGGTTCACACCCTTGTGTGGCTCTTTGCCGAAGAATTGCTTCACCGCTTCTTGCACCTTGGGCATACGGGTCATGCCGCCGACCAAGACGACTTCATCAATGTCAGCAGCTGTCAGGCCAGCGTCTTTCAACGCGGCTTTACAAGGATCAATCGTGCGCGAAACCAGATCATCGACCAAGGCTTCGAGCTTCGAGCGGGTCAATTTCAGGTTCAAGTGAAGTGGGCCGGTTGCGTCCATGGTGATGAACGGCAGGTTCACTTCGTATTGAGCGGTCGTCGACAGCTCTTTCTTTGCCTTTTCGGCTTCTTCCTTCAGACGTTGCAGCGCCAGTTTATCATTGCGCAGGTCGACGCCTTTTTCCTTTTTGAACTCATCAGCCAGATAGTCGACGATGCGCATGTCGAAATCTTCCCCGCCGAGGAAGGTGTCGCCATTGGTGGAGCGCACTTCAAAACTTCAAAAACGCCGTCGCCGATTTCCAGGACGGACACGTCGAAGGTGCCACCGCCCAAGTCATAAACAGCGATGGTGCGGTTGCCGCCCTTGTCCATGCCGTAAGCCAAAGCCGCTGCGGTTGGCTCGTTGATGATGCGCAGCACTTCAAGGCCAGCAATCTTGCCTGCGTCCTTGGTGGCTTGGCGCTGGGCGTCGTTGAAATAAGCAGGCACGGTGATGACGGCTTGGGTCACGGTCTCACCCAAATAGGCTTCCGCAGTTTCCTTCATCTTGGTTAGGATCATGGCCGAGATTTCAGAAGGGCTGTAATCCTTGTCGCGGCCCGTCACATAGGCGTCGCCGCTAGGGCCCTTGGCGATTTTGTAGGGCACCAGATTGATGTCCTTTTTGACCATCGGGTCGTCAAACGTGCGGCCGACAAGGCGCTTGATCGCGAAGAAGGTTTGTTCTGGGTTGGTGACGGCTTGACGGCGAGCCGGTTGACCGATCAGGCGCTCCCCATCGGCTGCAAAGGCGACGACCGACGGCGTGGTGCGCGCACCTTCAGAGTTTTCAATCACTTTGGCCGTTTTGCCGTCCATGATGGCTACGCAGGAATTGGTGGTCCCGAGGTCGATACCGATGACTTTGCTCATGTTCTTCAAGTCCCTTAAAAGCGGACACCGATCTTTTTGTCCCCCATGTGGAAGCCCAAAAGAACGGCTATGTTGTTTTGCCAGTAAAATGCCCGTGAAGGGCGCTGAGGCTCATATGGTGTCACTCTGTTGGACCGCAAGGTTAGAAGGTGAAATGCGTGCGCAACCAATTGCACCCGGGGTTTGACTTCCATCCCGCCTATCTAGATCGGGTCGCGCAAGAAGCCCTACTGGCGGCCCTTGCGCCCTTGATTGAGCGCGCGCCATTCTTCCGTCCTTCCATGCCGAAAACCGGCAAAGCCTTCAGTGTGGAGATGACCAATCTGGGTCCACTCGGTTGGGTGTCAGACCGAGATGGTGGCTATCGCTATCAGGCCATTCATCCTGCTACAGGCCAAGCGTGGCCCGCTATTCCGCAAGTCCTGCTCAACCTATGGCAGGCGGTAGCTGATTACCCGGTTCTGCCACAGGCGTGCCTGGTCAATCTCTATCGCGACGGGGCCAAGATGGGCTTGCATGTGGATGGGGATGAGCAAGATCGCGACGCCCCTGTCATTTCGATATCGTTGGGCGACAGCGCGGTCTTTCGCCTCGGCGGAGCGCAGCGCGGTGGACTGACGTCGTCCTTAAAGCTGAACTCTGGCGATGTGGTGGTTCTGGGTGGGGCGTCGCGGCACTTCTACCACGGCATTGACCGCGTCCTGTCGGGCTCCTCGACTTTGGTACCGGGCGGCGGACGGATCAATCTGACCATGCGGGTGGTGGGTTAGGAGCCTAACTCTCAATCCCCACCCCGCTCTGCCGCTAGATATTCCCGTGAGCGCATCTCATAGAGACGCGAGGCGGTGCGTTCAAATTCAAAGGCTTGATCGCCTGTGCCATAGAGGCGGTCGGGCTCTGCCTCGGCACTCATGATCAGCTTGGTTTTATTCTCATAGAGCGCATCGATCAGCGTGCGGAAGCGGGCGGCCTCGTTGCGCTTTTCGGGTCCCATAATGGGGACGCCGTCTAGCATCAGGGTCTCAAACCGTTTGGCGAGCGCCAGATAATCACTGGCACCAAGGGCTGCGACGCATAAATCCTCAAAGCTCATTCGGGCGCAACCTGCGGCAGCCCGCGCGACCTTTACCTCCCGGCCCGAGACGATCAGCGACGTGGGGCGGGGTTGGGCACCTTGGGTCAGTGCCGCCCATGCTTGATCCATGGCGGCGAAAGCGCGGCCATCGAGTGGGCTATGATAGACGGGCTGGCTTTCTAGCCTCGCAAGGCGATAGTCGCGCTGGCCGTCAAGGGCATGCAGCTCCAGCTTTTCTTCCAGCATGGCGATGAAAGGTAAAAAAAGTTGGCGATTGATGCCATTTTTATAAAGGTCACGCGGATGGCGGTTGGAGGTGGCGACGACCACGACTTGGCGCATCCATAATTGCTCAAACAAGCGGCCAAGGATCATGGCGTCGGCAATGTCGGTCACTTGAAATTCGTCAAAGCATAAAAGCCAGGCGTCTGACGCGATGGCTTTGGCAACCGGTGGAATGGGATCGTCGCCCGCGCCTTTGACAAAATGGGCCTGTTGCTTGCGCTCTTGCGTGCTCATCGCACGCCAGGCATTCACGCCAGCATGCACTTCAGCCAGGAATTCATGGAAGTGGACGCGACGTTTCTTTTCAACTGGGGCCACTTCAAAGAAGAGGTCCATCAGCATGCTTTTCCCGCGCCCGACCCCGCCATAGAGATATATGCCCTCCGGCGCAGGCTCCGGCCTGCCAAACAGGAACCGCGCTTTACCGGGCCGCCAGTCGCTTAGGCGGTTGGACAACACGCCCAAAAGCTCAACCGCTTGGGCTTGAGCCGGGTCAAATTGCAAGATCCCGGCCTGCGCCTTGTCACGGTAAAGGGCGGCAATGGCCGACATGGGCTGGCTTATTTCATCGTCGGGATAACGAATTCAGCGGCACCTGCACCTTCGGGCCATCGCGCGGTGACAGTTTTGACCTTGGTGAAGAAGCGCACGCCTTCGCTGCCATGCTGGTTGGCGTCGCCAAAGGCAGAGCGCTTCCAGCCGCCAAAGCTGTGGTAGGCTAAGGGCACGGGGATGGGCACATTGATCCCCACCATGCCAACTTCAACCCGGCTGGCAAACTCACGCGCGGCGCGGCCATTGCGGGTATAGATGGCGGTGCCATTTCCATATTGGTGGGCGTTGGGCAGCGCAATTGCACTCTCAAAATCTTCAGCGCGTGCAATCTGCAGGACGGGTCCGAAAATTTCGGTCTTATAGCTATCCATTTGCGGCTTAACTTGATCGATCAAGGAGCCGCCAAGGTAGAAGCCACTTTCATAGCCTTGGAACGAGACTTTCCGCCCATCGACAACCAGCTTTGCACCCTCTTCGACGGACTTATCGATCCAGCGGATCACGTTTTGGCGATGCTCATGGCTGATGAGCGGGCCGTAATCCACTTCTGGGTCGAGGCTTGGGCCAACTTTTAA
>JBEAVQ010000073.1:0-17746 GCA_041160865.1 Pseudomonadota bacterium
GGGGAGGCAGTGTTTCAACTTGGAACGGCTTTGCCGCAGGCTCTGCCTACGCAAAGGCCGTTTTCGAGTTTGAGCGCGCAAGATGAGGGGTCAAGGGGCGCGCTTCGCGCGTCGACGAAGTCGATTTCACCCCTTGACGCCTCATCTTGCGCAAGAACAATTGTCGGATAGCTCTAGAGTGAGCAAAGCGAAGCTAAGAGCCATTCCAAGTAGGAAGCTTACCGAACTGCACATCCTCAGGTTTGGCTTGACGACGGTGAATTCCAAGGATGGAATGCGCCAAAAGGCGCGGAGGGCAGTCAATGGTCCATTCTTCAGTCAAAGCACTGTTTGCAGCCATTGGTGCATTAATGCTGGTCGGTTCGTGTGACTTGAATAGTCAGACCAAATTGGAAGCAGATGCTAGGAAAGTTATCTTTGACCCTACGAGTTCCCAGGCGGCCATTGCAGAGAGCGTCTTTGACGTCTTTTGCGCTAAGAATAAATGCAGGGAACGTTCGGCATATGATTTGAAGATACGTGATGTAAATGTTCGCACTATTGTGGAATTCGAAAACCGAAATGGAATTGATATGAAACAAGATAAGTTTGACTATTTTTCTTGCTCCGTAACGCCATCAGCTGTGTATTGTGATGGCTACGAGCAGCCGATCCTGCTGCGAGACAGTCCGATCTAAAAATACCGGCACAGAGAGCCGCGCTGTTGCGACTATAGTTTGCGCATCCACCCGAGCCAAGCCCAAAAAGTATATCCTTTATGCAGAAATCGGTTGCATAAATTGCCGTTCGCTTTCAAATCGAGTTTCAGAAAGCGCAGGCAAGTTTTAGCAACTTTGCACCCGCAAGAGGAGACGTGTCGTGGCAGATGATGGCCCCTTGAAGATGGCCGATGTGGCCCGCTTGGCGAAGGTCTCTATGTCCACGGTCTCGCGCGCGCTGGCCGATAACCCGCTAATCCCGGAAGATCGCCGCCGCGAGATTCAGCGCATTGCCGCAGAAGCTGGCTATGTCATCAACCAATCTGCGCGCTCACTCCGCATGCGGAAGACCCAAACGATTGGCGTGGTGTTTCCACTCGGCCATGACGTCGGGCAATTAATCTCCGACCCCTTCTTTATCGAGATGTTTGGCCGCTTGGCTGATGAGATCACGACGCGCGGCTATCAAGTGCTGCTATGCCGCGTCACCGACACGTCGGACGGCTGGCTCAATCGGATTATTCAATCCCATCGCCAAGATGGCTTGGTGATTGTCGGCCAATCGGATCAGCACGCTGCGCTCAACCAAGCCGCTGAGTCCTACCACCCGCTGGTGGTTTGGGGCGGCCATTTAAGCGGACAGGTCTATTGCTCGGTCGGGACCGACAATATTGGTGGCGCGCGTCGGGCGGTGGACCATCTGTTGGGGCTCGGCCGTAAGCGGATCGCGTTCTTGGGCATGCTGGAACTGCCCGAGATTAGCTTGCGCTATGAGGGCTATGTCCGGGCCTTGCGGGCTGCAGGCATTGAGCATGATCCAGCCCTTGTTATCCCCGCGCACTTCTCATTTGAAACCGCCTATGAGGCAGCGCGCGAATTGATCGAGGGCGGCACCGCGTTTGATGCGATTTTTGCCACCTCCGACATTATCGCCCTAGCGGCCATTCAGGCACTCGCCGCGGCGGGCATCGATGTGCCCGGTCAAGTCAGCGTCGTGGGCTTTGATGATATCGCCATCGCCGCACAATCCACCCCGCCGCTAACAAGCGTGCAACAAGACCTCGCCAAGGGTGCCAAGACCATCGTCGACCTCTTGTTCAAGCGCATGGCCGGCGAAGATGCGCCATCGGCCACCCTTCTGCCCAAACTTGTCGTGCGCAAGTCGTGCGGCGGGGCCAGCGCGGCTTGAGCATTCCCTCCTGAAACAACTCAATGGGTCACAATTGTAACTTGCGCTTGATTTTGCAATCGATTGCGTTAGCGTAAATCCTAGAGAACAGAGCGCAAAAGCGCCGGTGTATTTTTGGGAGGAAGAACATGACTCAACCGGCGATGAAGCCGCACCTGCCACTATGGCGCATTGCGGAAATGAATCTGGGCTTTCTCGGCTTGCAGTTCAGCTTTGGCTTGCAGCAAGGCAATATGGGCCCGATCTACAGCTATTTGGGGGCTGACGAAGCCTCCTTGCCCTTGCTGCAGCTCGCCGGTCCGCTGACAGGTCTTTTGGTGCAGCCAATCATTGGCGCGATGAGTGACCGGACGGCCAGCAAATGGGGCCGCCGCACACCTTATTTCATCGTTGGGGCGATCATGTGTTCGCTCGGCTTGTTCTTTATGCCTTTGAGCTCATCCATCCTGATGGCGGTCTCGCTCTTGTGGATTCTAGATGCCGGAAACAACATCACGATGGAGCCGTATCGGGCTTATGTGAGTGACCGCCTGAACCCCGACCAGAGGCAATTTGGCTTTTTGTCCCAGAGCGCCTTTACAGGTCTAGCCCAAATGCTGGCCTTCTTATCGCCGTCAATCATGATCAATTTATTGGGCTTTGATGTGAATGCGGTCGATGCCCACAATATCCCGGAGACGACCAAGGTCGCCTTCACCATTGGGGCGGTTTTGTCGATCAGCACGATCCTCTGGTCGGTTTTCAGGGTGCGCGAGCTGCCCCTAACCGCGGACGAGCTGGCTTATATCAAAAGCAAACCGTTGACGGTGAGCGGGACACTTCTGGAAATCTGGGATGCCATTGTTACGATGCCCCGGGTGATGCGCAAATTGGCACTCATGAGTTTGTTTCAATGGTACGGGATGGCGGCCTATTGGGGCTATATCATTTATTCAATCGGCCGTTCGGTCTATGGCACGTCAGAGGCGGTGTCAGAAGGCTTCCGAATGGCAGTGGTGACCAATGGTGAGATTGGTGGCTTTTATAATGGGATCGCCTTTATCGCAGCCTTTGCGATGGTGCCCTTTACCAAGCGCTTTGGACCCGAAATCATGCACGCATTCTGCCTAACTTTGGGCGGGATTGGCATGTTGTTCATGCCCCATATCAGCGACAAAGCCCTCCTATTCATCCCGGCCATCGGGATCGGACTGGCTTGGGCCAGCATCATGGGCAATCCCTTTGTGATCCTTTCAGGGGCCATACCGCCGGAGCGGACAGGCGTCTATATGGGCATTTTCAACATGATGATCGTGATCCCCATGTTGCTGATCGCGGCCACCCTGCCCTTCTATTATGAGCCTCTGATGGGCGGCGACCCACGCCATGTGATCACCATGGCTGGCATCATGTTGGTGATTGCGGCAGTCTGCGTGTTGTGGGTGCGGGAGAAGCGCCCCGCCTAGGCAGGATGATGGCATTCAATTGGCTACAGATTGGACTGGCTAAGCGCGACCTTCAGGATATGGAGGGCGCGCTTGAGGCCTTAGAGCGAGCGGTCGCTGAAAGCCCGACAAACCCAGTCTCGGCCTTTGCCTATGCCCAAGTCCTGTTCGAGACCGGTCGAAACGCCGTCCCAGCCTTTGAACGGGCCTCCGCGCTCGACCCTGCCAATCCGCATCTGATCCGGACCCATACTGCGGCCTTGGCTGCAGAAGGCGAGGCCGAACGTGCCCAATCCATCCTACTCGACACGTTGCGCCAACATCCTCAATGGCTCGACGGGCACAAAAGCTTGGCGACCTTGCGGGTGGCCATTGGGCGGCGCGACGATTTTGACGAAAGCTATCGCCGCGCGATCAACGCGCTGCCAGACAGTCTAAGCCTAAGGCTGGCGCATGTGCACCTTTTATCGACCGCACGGGCTTGGGATGCAGCGCGTGCATGCGTGCGCGAAGCCATCAATCGTCTGGGGACTAGCCGTGGCCTAGAAGTCGCCCGCCTTTCGATAGAGAGCGAAAGTAATGGCCCTAAAAGCCAAGATCCAAATCTGTTTGACGCTGTCGCAGGTGTAGCCGACCCCGGCCTTGACCTCTGCCGCGTACGCCATGCGTTTCGGTGTGGCGCGATTGACGCAGCGCTTGCTCGCGCAGAGACCTATCGCAACACCTCACAGGCCCGCTTGTTCTGGCCCTATCTGTCGCTGGGCTGGCGGTTGAGCAACAATCCTGCCGCCGCGTGGCTAGATGGGGTGGAAGACGCGTTTGTCCGCGCCATTGATTTGGGTCTAAGCCCGGACGAGCTCGCGCAATTGGCGGCCAGCTTACGAGACCTGCACACGGCCCAAGCACCCTATCTTGAGCAATCGGTAAAGGGTGGCACTCAAACCGACCGACAACTTTTCTTCCGACCCATTCCAATCCTTCAGCGTGTGCGGGAGAAGATTAAGGATGCGGTTCAAACCTATTTGGAAACGCTGCCTGCACCGCACGAGGGCCATCCCTTATTGGCCTCACCCCGCGACCGGCCCATCCTGTTTGAAGGTAGTTGGTCTGTCCTCTTGAAGGCGGGGGGCTTCCATAGCGTGCATACACATCCGATGGGCTGGATCAGTTCCGCGTTGCATATTGATATGCCGAGCGAAACCGATGCTGGCCCAGCGCCTGCAGGCTATCTGCAATTCGGCGAAGCACCACCCGAACTCAATCTAGGCCTTGGCCCAACCCACCAGCTTGCGCCCAAAGCCGGGACTTTGGTGCTATTCCCATCCACCCATTGGCATCGGACCGTGCCAATTGAAGCGGGTGAGCGCTTAAGCCTAGCCTTTGATATTCGCCAGCCAGCCTAGCCGATAATTATGCTGGTGGCGCCGTCGAGACGCAACTGGCTGGAAGGCGCGATAGATCCTGCAAACTGGCTTTGCTTGAGGCTTGGATCGCGATGGATGTCGCCGCCCCTTAAGCCCCAAAAATCGACAAAGCTGACGACTTCGAGTGATGGCAAGACCTGCCAGGCATAGGCCTGGCGTGGCTCCTCCGGCGGATTAGCGAGCACGAGGCTCGACCCATTCAACGGCTCGAACGGCCCAAACAGCGAAGGGCCGACCATGCCATAGAGCCCTGTTGGCCCCTGAGCAAAACGGTGATCAAAAATGTGGGTCTGGGTCGACCAGAAGACATAATAGAGGCCATCGCGCGCAAACATATGCGGCCGCTCCATCTCGCTCGCCAAGCCAAAGGCATCGAGGATCGGGGGAAGGAGCTCAAAGGTTTGATGTCCGTCAACATCTGTCGCCTTGGCCAGCCCGATCACGCCATCATAGGGGCTGGCGGGTAAGTGAGACGCGCGCGAAGCAGTAAACAGCACGTATCCGGCCCCGTCAGCGGGATCGCGAAACCAATAGGGATCGCGAAAACCCTTGATCTGACCCGGCACGCCTTGGGTGATGGAGAGGTCGGCGTAGAACTCACCTGTGTTGACGACGGTTTGGGTCAAGCTGTGCCAGTTGGTCACGCGCGGCAGGCTACCAGTCGCGTCTAGGGTGCCAACGGCATGGAAGAGACGTTGTTCAAAGTCCGGCTTGACCTCATCCCGCCTGCCCGCTGCGGTAAACCACAAGGTGACTTCGCCCGTTTCTGGGTTGAGGCGGGTTGAGCCTGACCACTCACGACTGCCCGGCGAAAACCCATCAGGAAGCAGATTACCGCAGTCCTGCCAGCCAGCTTCTGACTTCAGGAGCAAGCGCATCCGCGCCATATTGTGTCGTACATCGGGATCCGGCAGGCGGGGGGCCGACAGCATCACCCACAGGCTGCCGCTTTCGAGTTCAACGAGGTCACCATTATCCAATTGGACGGGCCAGATGTCCCATAAGGTCAAAGCCGGGTCGAGGTGCTGGACATCGTCCTGACCAAAGACGCGCGGGCTTGGTAGATTAGCAAAATCAACCTGCGCCAAGTGCGACGCACGCCAGAAATTGGGTCGCCAAGGTTTGCTGGCATCTGGCAGAAATTTCTTAGAATTAGTCAGGGGCACGCTGAACTCGTCCTGGTCGGTCGTCATAGAATTGAGGGATATTGGAGGCAGGGGTAGGACACCTAGAGGACCGCCCCTTCTGCCGCGCAATGTTGGTTGACGAAGGCTTGGTGGGTGGGGACTTGCTCAGCGCTTGCCACCATGGCAGCCCTAAGTTTGCCGAGATAATCGCGACCATCTGTGCCCCGGAAGTCGAACACAGGATCAACGTCTTGGGGGATATTGCCTTGCCCAATATGGACTGCGAGCCAACTCGGCTGACCAAACAAATCCATATCGCGCGCGATATGGCGACCATAGCGACGGAAGTGCTCGATCTTGAGTTTCAGCGTGTCGGGAATGTCCATGCTAGCGCAATAGCGCCAGAGCGGGCTGTCATCGCGCGTGGTCAGCTTATAGTGCAGGACCAAGAAGTCACGGATGCGCTCAAACTCGGTTCCGGCAATATGGTTATACTCGTCGACAATCAGCGGATCAAAATCGCGCTGCGGGAACAAGGCCAGCAGTTTTGAAATACCGGCCTGGATCAAATGGATCGACGTCGATTCAAGCGGCTCTAAGAAGCCACTGGAGAGACCAATGGCGACGACGTTCTTTTCCCAGAACTTGTCGCGCCGTCCCGTCGTGAAGCGCAACTTGTTCGGACCGGCCAAAGCCTCGCCATCCAGATTAGCGCGCAGCGAGGCTTCCGCTTCTTCGTCTGAGATAAACTTGCTGCAATAGACATAGCCATTGCCGGTGCGGTGTTGCAGCGGAATCCGCCACTGCCAGCCTGCCTCGCACGCGGTTGAGCGCGTATAAGGCAGCATGTCGCCAACCTTGGCGCAGGGCATGGCAACAGCTCGATCACACGGCAGCCAATGCGTCCAATCCTGATAGCCCACTTTGAGGGCTTCGCCGATCAACAGGCCACGGAAGCCAGAGCAATCAATGAAGAGATCGCCTGTCAGTTCCAGGCCGCTCTCCAGCGTCACCCCCTCAACAAAGCCGGTCTCACCATGTTGGCGGACGCTGACCACCTTACCCTCATGGCGCTTGACACCGCGTGCTTCGGCATACTCACGCAGCAAGCGGGCATATAGGCCGGCATCGAAGTGGTAGGCATAGTCGAAGGTCGACATGACTTGGCGGGGATCAGGGCTTGGGCGCGTAAAGCGGCCCCGCTGGGCCAAAGACCAAGCCATGGAGAAATCGTCAAACGAAGTGGTGTCGCCTGCCTCACGCGCTTTCAGCCAAAAATGGTGCAACCCGACAATATCAAAGGCGCGACCATGAGGCCCGAACGGGTGGAAATAGCGATTGCCCTCACTGCCCCAATTCACAAACTCGATGCCGAGCTTGAAGGAGCCTTTGGTCTTGGCAACAAATTCGCGCTCATCAATGCCCAGCATTTCATTGAAGGTGCGGATTGGCGGAATGGTGGCTTCACCAACACCGACAGTTCCGATCAACTCGGATTCAACCAGCTTGATGTCACAATCCTGCTTGAGCGTATTGGCCAAGGCAGCAGCCGTCATCCAGCCAGCAGACCCACCGCCAACAATGACGATGGAGCGGATGCGTCGATCAGATGATGGGGTCATAACGCCTCCTTGATCCAGAGTTTCAGCTCAGTCGAACAAATGGGGCCGAAAGCAGATGCGATCAGCCCCATCTATATAAGTTCCCGCCCTGACGAGAGCCATTTACAGGCGTTTGCTTTGGCTTGAAACCAAAACTGGTTTCAAGCCTCCGCTTCGGCAGCTTCACTTTTAGAGCAACGCCCGTTCTATCTCTTTCAGATAGAACGGATAAGCTGTTGCTCCAATTTAGATTTAGCGCGCAACTTTGATCCTTATGGATCAAAACGCGCTCTAGAAGGTGTAGCGGATCGCCGCCGTAATTGTGCGACCCAAGGCTGGGTTGCCACTGATCACCGCTGGATTGACGCCAGCGTTTACCACGCCACCATTTCCACGCAGGTCAAACTTGTCGAACAAGTTGTAAGCCGAGAGGGAAAGCTCGACATTCTTCAACAAGGAATACTTGGCCGTAGCATTGAGGACCGCACCACCTGGATACTCGCGACCGCCATCATCGATTGACGAAGTCTGGCCAGTGGTGCTGACACCCACAGCGATCTTGTCACTGAAGTCATAATTGGCTGCGACCGTGAAACTCAAGTCAGGAATGCCAGGTGCCCGGGTGAATGGGCCCGACGCACCGCTGCCAGTTGGACGCGAGATTTTCGCGTTCGAATAGGTGGCGTTACCGATGACAGAGAATGGGCCGTTGCGATAGGTGGCATAGGCTTCCGCACCGCTCGACTCATATTTTGCATCAATGACGCAGCCGCCAGAGCCGCCGGGGCAGCGTGTGGCCGACAATTCGAACGTGCTCTGCTTGAAGTCACCTTGGAGAAGCGTGAATTCGAGGGTGTAGCGACCACCAGCGAGGTCGCCACGGTTCTTCAAGCCCAATTCGTCTTGGTTCACGAAGTCAACCGAAGCCGTACGACCGGCTTGGGTGAGCGAGCCATTGGCGTTGATCTTGCCACTGACGGTCTGACGGTCGCCATTGAAACGGCCGCCCTTCGAACGGCGGACAAAGAAGCTGGTGTCTTCGTTGAGCTTGTACAAAGCCCCGAACGACCAAGAGGTATAGTCGCGGGTGTAGTTCAAGTTTTCACGGGCACCGTTTGCGCGGATCGTTGCAATCTGGACGCCACCTGAATTGACCAAGAACTCAGAGCCACCAGCAACGGTGTTGCCGCTTGCCTCAACCGATTCAAAGCGGACCGAACCGTCCAAGGCAAACTTCTCTGCATCCAATTCTAGCGCGATATAAGGCGCGGTGTTGGTGTAGGAGAGGTCGTAATCGCGGGCGCAGCAATCGCCCCAATTGTTGTTGTAGCCCGAAATGCCTTCTTGGGTCAGCTTGTTGCCTGCGGCATCAAAGAGGTCCAATTGCGATGGGTTGTTGCCGCTCAACTCACGGAGCGACTTGTTGACATGCCAGTCCATCGCAATGTTCTGCTTCATGTAGAAATAGCCCACACGAGCGGTCAAAGCGCCAAAGCCAGTGTCATAATTTCCGGTCAGCTTTAAGTCGTTTGCGGTGCTGCCAATGTCGCGAATGTTGGTGCGAACGTTGACGTTATTGTCGAGATAGGTGTCGGTGAATGCCTGACCGGCCTTAGGACCTGCAGCGTAGCGGATGCTGGCTACGGTCGCGTTTGGTAGACCAGGGCGGCTGATGACCGAACCAATGACGCTAGCGCGGGTTGCGACGTTCAAGAAGGGTGCCGCGAAGCCACCGCTCATATCGGTCCAACGGAAGTTGTTATCGACACTCCAATTGTCATTCAGATTATAGCGAACTTGACCACCCAAAGAAGTTGCCTTGGTGGTGATGCCGTCCATCTTCACCCGCTCGAGCACGCCGTCACGGTTAAAGATCAAGAAGTCTTGGTTGTAGACCGAATAGTTGGAGCCCGTGCGGCCATCAAAGCCGGGGAATGGCTCGATGTTGGAAACTTCCAACCCATTGATCGAGGCCAAGGCTGGTGAGCCGGTATAGTTTGGCTCTTGCGTGTCGGCGATCTTAACCAGAACCCGCACAAAGCCTTTGTTGTCGGCGAAATCATGGGTCAGATTGCCCTTGATTTGGTAGGAATTGCTGACGTCATAGCCTGCGTCCAGCGGGCCGCTGCCCTTTTTCAGATAGCCACCAACATGGAAGCGGGTCTGGTCGCTGATTGGGCCACCATAACGGAAGTCGAAGCGGTTTTCGCTGAAACCGAGACCGGTGCTGAGCTGGGCATAGCCACCTTGTTGCAGACCCGTGTTGGAAATGTAGTTGATGACCGCACCGGGGGCTTGTGACGCATAGGTGGAAGCCGAGCCACCACGTACGCCTTCAACATTGGCGACGCTGGCGTCAAAGCGGGTCCAGTAATCGTTGTTGCCGAACTGAATGTCACCGAACAAAACTGTCGGCAGGCCATCTTCTTGGATTTGCACGAAGGGCGAACCACCCGTTGCAACGGGAAGACCGCGCACCGCGATGTTGGAGTTGCCGCCGGGGCCAGCCGTACCAGACACCTGGATACCTGGGATCATCCGCAGCAATTCAGATTCAGAACTTGGCTTGAAGTCTGCAATCGCTTGAGCATTGACGGTGGTGACCGACACGGAGCTGTTGATCTGGGTACGATTACCACCCGAAGCCGTCACGATGACAACTTCCAATCCTTCAGCTTCTTGGGGTGCAGCTGGGGCCTGTTGGGCCAGCGCAGGCGCAGCGGCCGCGAGCGCCGTAACCAGCGCAATCGCAGAAACGCAATTAGAGAATTGGGCAACCTTCATAACTTAACTCCCAGTGTTTGTTTATAGCTAAGGCTCTGTCGGCCTGCCTGATCTTTTTGATATCATCTATGCAATGGATTGCAAGAACGATAATGCAATCCATTGCATAAAAAATTCACAAAAGTGTCTTTCTCTCTGACAGAGTTAGGTTTTTTGTAAGACCTATTGCAAGATTTAGAGCTGAAAAGCCTTTGAACGGCGGTTTTTAGACTAAGATTGCGCCTGTTCAGCCAGCCAAAGCGCGCCCAAAAGCCCTGAGTCTAGGCCAAGGCCTGCGCCCACAACGTCAAAGCCACCTTCGCCAGGGGCGGCTGTACCATAAGATCCGATCAAGTCCTTAGCCTTGGCCGCCACCCGCTCAACAAGGCCCGCCCGAGCCAACACACCACCGCCAAAAATTACTCTTTTGACGGCCGTGGTCAGCACCAGATTGGCTGCAAGATGGGCCAAATAATGCGCTTCAATATCCCAAGCGGGATGATCATCGGGCAGATGCGACGCATCCATACCCCAACGCGCTAACAGCGCAGGTGCCGATGCCAAGCCTTCGATGCAATCGCCATGAAAAGGGCAAACACCGGCGAAGGCCAGATCATCACGATGGCGCGGCACCCGCATATGGCCTGCCTCTGGATGCATGGTGCCCCAGACGGCTCTACCGCCCAAAATGATACCCGCGCCAATACCAGTTCCTACCGTCACATAGGCCACGTCATCCAAGCCTTGACCTGCACCCCAAGCCCGCTCTGCAAAGGCCGCTGCAGTAACATCGGTCTCCAACGCGATTGAACAGCCTGTGCCAGCCGCCATTTGACCGGCAACATCGGTCCCCGACCAATTGGGCTTGGTGGTAGCAAGGATATGGCCCCAGCGCGGACTGGCGGGATTAACCGCCAAGGGTCCAAAACAAGCGATACCGATGCGGCTTACCGCTTGGCCTTGCTCCTTCTGGCCGCTGAAGAAGGCAATTGCGCGCGCCAAAGTCTCCGCAGGCGTTGTCGTTGGAAAGGAAGTCCGTGCGAGGATGGTGTCTTTGCCTTCAAAGACTGCGCAGCGCCACGAGGTTCCGCCCGCATCAATTCCACCAAACTTGCTCACACGCCTGCCCTTCTTAATGTGCCGCCACGAAGGGCTCCCCCTCTAGCGAGAATTGTGCGGCTGGCAAGGGCGAGATGCTTGGACCGCTTCCGATTGGCGAGGTTACGACGACGCGCCTTCAATGGCAATCAAGCGAACATCATTCACATTGGTTCGGGTCGGCCCCGTCATAATCAACCCGCCCAAACGCTGCACGAGGGGATAGGTATTGTTCGTCTCTAGGGCGTGGAGGGCTTCGTTGTGCTGCACCCAAGCGCCTTTAAAATAGCCCCCGGCATTATCTTGCGTGCCATCAATACCGTCCGTATCGCCAGCAAGGGCTTCGATTTTGGCATCATGCGGCAGAGCCGACATAAGCCCTACCAAATACTCAAGATTAGGACCGCCTTGGCCTTCTTTGCGGGCTTTGGAGACGGTTAACTCCCCGCCAGAAATCATCAGATAACGACCAGGCTTACGGGCATAAATCTGGGCCTGAATTGCATGGGCTTTGCCGCAGGTCGCAGCATCACCGGTTAAAGCTTTACCCGCATCGATGACTTTCCAACCATCGGCTAGAGCGCGGCGCTCTATCGCACGCAGCGCATCGCCATTGGTGGCAACAGTATGAACAGGGTGCTCAATAGCAATTGCTGACCGATTAGCCATTATTGCAGCATGAATGTGCTCTGGCACGTCTATGCCCGCACCTTGCAAAACTAATAAAGCCCCCCTTGGGTCGAACGGCGAGGCAATGCTAGGCCCAGATGCGACAAGGGACGGATCATCGCCTGCTACATCAGAGATAACAAACGTGTGCAGCTCAGCACCTCGCGCACCGGCAATGGCAGCGAGCCGCCCACCCTTGACGTGTGATAAATGGCGGCGGACCAAATTGATGTCTTGAATTGGCGTCCCCGACCGCACCAAAGCATCAGTGATCGCCTGCTTCTCGACCAAGGTGATACCTTTAGCGGGCGCACACAAAAGGGCAGAGCCGCCACCAGAAGCCAAAAAGACCACGCGGTCGTCGGGCCCAGCGGTCACGGCAAGTTCCAGCATCTTGGTGCCAGCCTGCAGGCTATAATCGTCAGGAATGGGATGACGGGCTTCGATCAACTCAATCTTGGTGTGACTTAAATGAGCGCCATGGCCATGGCGGGTCACGGCAAGGCCCGTGACTGGCCCTTCCAAGGTCTGCGCCGCGACTAAGGCCATTTCGGCTGCGGCTTTGCCGTAAGCCAGCTCTTGGCAACGCTGCTGGCAATACATGCCGAGGACTTGCAGCGGCAATTGCCGCTGCGAAATACTCAGTCAGAATGGTGCGGAAAGTCATCGCGCGCGGGCTCCGCCACTGCAAAATGCAAGTTAGCTGAGGGCAAATTCGCAGGTGGAAGGGAAACGTGCAAGGCCAAGCCTCTGTGCCCACAGGGGGGCACAGAGGGTGGCAACTTTGGTTTAGCGGATATACGGCAAATCTGCCGGCATCAGGACGGTATCAATGGCATGGATCAAGCCATTGCTGGCCGGAATATCGGCTTGCACCACGGTCGCATTATTGACGCGAACGCCGTTACGACCGTCGATGGAGACCGAGTGTCCTTCCAAGGTTGGGCTGGTGATCATTACCCCCATCAAGCCTGACGAGGGGACCCGGCCACTGACGATATGGTAGGAAACGATCTTGCGCAAAGCAGCCCGGTTCTCAACCTTGAGCAATTTCTCAAGCGTTCCAGCTGGCAGATTCGCGAACGCCTGATCGGTTGGCGCAAAGACGGTAATCGGGCCAGCCATGGTCAGGCGGTCATAGATTCCTGCTGCATTGGCTGCGGCAAGCAAGGTATTAAACTGGCCATAGCCCGCGGCTACGGTTGCCACATCGCCGGGGCCAGTTGCAGGCACGGTCATGACAATGGGGTCAGCCGTTACAACGGTTACTGCTTGCGGCTCTCGTCATTTGTCTCGCCATCGTCGCAGCCTATGGCTTGCTGCGCGGCGACTGGCTGGCCGGTGGACTGGCAGGCCTTACCGCGGCCATCGCCCTTTTGCCCGAAGAATTTCCGCTCGTGTTGGCTGTCTTTCTTGCGATGGGCTCCCAACGTCTGGCCCAACATCATGTGTTGGTGCGCCGCGCAGCTGTGGTGGAGACCTTGGGTGCGATTACCTTGTTGTGCGTCGACAAGACCGGGACGTTGACCCAAAACCAAATGCAAGTCGCCCGCGTCTGGTCCCTAAATGAGACCAAACACGATGATGTCGTGCGGGTCGGTGCTTTGGCGAGCGCTGTTCACCCAATTGATCCAATGGATAAAGCCATCCATGCGGCAGCCAAGTCTCTTGCTAATGGCGGCCCAAAACTAGCGGATTTCATGCTCAAGCATGTCAGCCCGCTTGTCCCTCAAAGATTAGCCGTGATCCAAAGTTGGCAGCATGAGGGGCACACCATTTTCGCAGCCAAGGGCGCGCCAGAGGCGGTGATCCATTTGTGTCCCGGACTTTCACCAGAGGCTCGCGCGCGCATCGAAACCGCGTTGGACGCCATGGCATCCTCTGGTCTGCGGGTTCTAGCCTGTGCCCAAGCGATGACTGATGATCTGACAAGCTCAAAGATTGAAGATGTCCGATTTGAATTCGTTGGCCTGCTGGGCTTCATTGATCCTTTGCGCGAAGACGTGCCTGCAGCATTAGCCGAAGCCCGCCAAGCCGAGATTGAGATCGCGATGATCACGGGCGACTTAACCGCAACCGCGCTCGCCATTGCAAAAGCGGCTGGACTGCATGTTGGCGCAGGTGTTTTGACTGGACAAGAGATTGAGGATTTATCGTCTGAGGCTCTTCAAGCGCACCTCGCCCATATACGCATTTTCGCGCGCGTTCGGCCCGAGGCAAAATTGAAGCTAATCTTGGCGTTTCAAGCCTTGGGTCATGTGGTGGCGATGACTGGCGATGGGGTTAATGATGCGCCAGCCTTAGAAGCCGCCCATGTCGGCATAGCGATGGGCCAGCGCGGCACCGATGTGGCGCGTGAGGCGGCTGACCTTGTTTTGCTCGATGACAGCTTTGCATCCATCATCTCAGGCGTTCGCTTAGGGCGGCGTATTTTTGCCAATTTGCGCAAGGCGTTGGGCTATGTGTTGGCGATCCACATTCCCATCGCAGGCTTGGCACTACTCCCTATCCTATTAGGTCTGCCGCCTATGCTGTTCCCGATGCATATCGTGGTGATGGAGTTGATGATCGACCCCATATCCTCCCTCGTATTTGAGGCTGAACCGAGCGAGGCTTCCGCGATGGTGCAGCCGCCCCGCGCATTGAAGGAGCCCTTGTTTGGCATAACGCAAATGGCTTGGGCCGCGTTTCAGGGTCTTGTCTTACTTGGTGGCGTCTTGAGGCTTTATTTCTGGGTGGTCAGCACAGGAGTCCCCGAAGCGACGGCACGCTCAATAGGCTATGTCTGCTTGGTGACTGGCAATGTGACTCTTGCGCTCGTAGATGGCTATGAGCCTTCAATCGGTCCGTTTGACCGCCGGCATCGATTATTATGGATTGTGGCATTGCTTGTTGCTTCGACCTTGGCAGCCATCCTCTATGTGCCGTGGCTAGGGGCAATCTTTAAGATGGCTCCGTTGGGGGACGGGGATTTGGCCTTAGCACTAGGTGTCGCGTTTATAGCCGGGGGCTGGTCTGTTGTCGTTCGCTTCTTCGCTAAGCGCCCTATCCTGCAATCAGAAACTTGATTGACCAACCCGTCAAAATATGACACGTTTAGTGTCAATAATTGAGAGATGGGAAGGGAGAATAAGCTTGGAGGTTTTGCGCACACCCGAAGCAGCATTTGCGGCGATTACGGGCTTTGACTTTATGCCCCGCTATTTAACGATCAAGGACCCAGAAACCCAGACGCCCATGCGAGTCCATTATGTCGACGAAGGGCCGCGCGACGGTCCGATTGTGTTGATGCTGCATGGCGAGCCGACATGGAGCTACCTCTATCGGCACATGATTGGGCCAGTCGTCGCTCAGGGCCTTCGTGCGGTCGCCCCAGACCTGATCGGTTTTGGCCGATCCGACAAGCCAGCGTCAAAGCAGAATTATAGTTATGCCCGCCACGTCGCTTGGATGCGCCAATGGCTAGAGGCCTTGGATTTGAAGAATATCACCTTGGTCTGTCAGGACTGGGGATCACTGATTGGACTTCGCCTGTTGGCCGAAATGCCGGAACGCTTTTCTGGGGTGGTTCTTTCCAATGGCGGCCTTCCAGCAGGACAGCGCGGCCCCACCGCCTTTAAGATTTGGCGCGCCTTTTCCCAGTTCAGCCCGGTCTTCCCGATTGGCAAGATTGTGCAGGGTGGTACCAAGCGTCGGCTATCAGAAGCGGAGATTGCCGCTTATGATGCGCCATTCCCGAATTCACGTTATAAGGCAGGCGCGCGCATCTTCCCGTCATTCGTGCCAATCGGCGATAATGTGGCGGTCCCGGACCAACTAGAAGCTTGGAAGGTTTTAGATGCCTGGGAGAAGCCTTTCCTATGCTGCTTTAGTGACGGCGATCCAGTTACCCGCGGCGGACAGCGGTTGTTCGTCGGCCGTGTCCCCGGCACGGCCAATCAACCCCACACCACGCTGCGTGGGGGCCACTTCATCCAAGAAGATGACCCGCAAGGCTTTGTTTCCTCCATTTTGAAAGTCGTAAAACTATGAACGTGACCAATGAAGTCTTCCCAAGCCCAGAACGTGCAAAAGCCTTCTTTGGCGGCGAAGAAGACGGGCCATTTTGCATGGTCAATCTGTTGAAATTCAAGGAGAAGGCGACCTATCCCGATGGGGCAGAGCCTGAACTGACCGGCCGTGAAGCCTATATGCGCTATGGCATGGCTGTGGTTGCATGCGTAGAAGCCGTTGGTGGGAAAACACGCTTTTCTGGTGTGGTCACCGATCTGATGCTGGGCCAAGTGGAAGAACTGTGGGACATGGTGGCGATTGCCGAATACCCCTCCCGCGCCGCCATGTTGGCCATGGTGCAATCGCCCGACTATCAGGCCATCGAAGTCCATCGCATGGCAGGCCTTGCTGGTCAGTTGAACATTCGCACCAAGATGATCGGTGGCTGAGCCACATTTCGTTTAATGCATGGGATAGCCCGCTCTATGTCGGTCACATAGAGCGGGCCTTAACCTTAGTATTTGAAGCGAACGCCAATCATATAGCGAGGACCGAAGGTCTCATACTCAATCGGATAGAGTTCGCTGTCGGCAAAGCGGCGACCCGGGCTATCGGCGAGATTAATGCCATCGAACGTCAGTTCGAAATGGTCGTTCAACTGATAGCGTGCCGAAACTGACAGGCTTTCAGAGTCGTTCCAGTAAATGTCGCCATTGCCGTCTGGAACCAGAGCACCATTGACGGTAGCATAACCGCCCACGGACTGCAGCCATTTGGTGCGGTATTGATAGGCAATGCGGGCTGACAAACCATACTTTTCATAAGTTAGCCCAACATTGGTTACCAGATCAGACGCACCGGGTAGATCAACAACGCGCAAAGGTGCTGTTCCAACGGCTGGAACATTGATCTCGCTATCGTTGAAATTGGCGGACAGGCGGACGCCAAAGCCTTCCAGCCAATCTGGACCTCCCATAGACTCAACCAACTCCTCAATCGTATGATTGAAGACAACCTCAACCCCCATCAACTTGCCATCACCGCCATTGCGTATGGTGGTGAAATTGTAGCCGGAACGATCGCGATCGGGAGTGTTCAGGATGGTGCTGCCAAATGTGCCGCTTTGGGTGAACAAGGCATCCTTGATATCTTTATAATAGAAGCCGATTTGGAAGTAGCCCTGTGACTTCATATACCATTCGAAATACGCATCAAAGCCAACCGAGTTTTCAGGCTTCGCGTCAGGATTGCCGCCTGTGATGAGGCCGGGAGCATCATCAATGGAGAAGTTTGCCGCCAAATCATCAAAGTCAGGACGCGCCGCGCCGGTGTTCAGGCTAAGGCGGACCTTCATCTCTTCATTCAGGTCATAATTCACATGGACGCTTGGGTAAAAGAGCGTGTCATCGCTTTTGAGCTCGGTGAGGACGCGTCTGCCGCCGATGATCGGCAAGGCCTTCGACGTATTCTCAGTGCGCTCAACGCGGCCACCAAAGATGATACTGCCCCAGTCCTGCTTGACGGTCGCCATAGCATAGGCGGCGGCGATATCTTCAGTCACTTCATAATATTCGCCGGAGCCGTCCTGATAAGAACCAATGCCGCGATCCTTCAGGCTTTGCACCAAGTCGCCAACCTTATCGCCAGAATAATAGCGGAATGTATAGCCAAGCGCGTATTTGCCCTTGAAGGCGGTATCGATGGCAAGGTCATTATAGGTCGGCAAAGCGACACCGGCAGCCGTGAAGTCAGCGGCGCGG
>JBEAVQ010000074.1:0-12527 GCA_041160865.1 Pseudomonadota bacterium
GGAGCGTCGAGGTGGATCTCTTGATGATTTTGTCTTTCCAAGCCGAGCTGACCACACAAACCACATGAGCACCAGACAATATGCGCGCCTTGTCGATGAATGGGTAACTGGCATTGGCAGAAGCAACTGAAGTGTAGCCACTCATTGGGCTATCCTCGCTTCACCATGACGCAAGGATAGCCCCTAGCATTCTCGGCGTTCAAAAAGCTGTCGGTCCAAAATGCTCCAGAGGTGGTTAATTGGCGGTGGTTTAGCAATCCCCGAAAGCGGACATTTATGGTGCCGAACATTAGACCGGCGTGCTGCTCTGCCACTTGAAACTTGAACCATTCAGAATTGGCATTTTTTGACATAATCCTCTTTGGCTGGCTGAGGAGATTTAGCATAAACGCATCGACGTTTACGGACGCTCGCAGGGCAAGTCGTTCTATAGCCGAGCTCAGTCAACTCGCACCCGATAAGGTGAAATACAGGGACGAGTGAAACTATGAGTTATACTCGCTGGGTGATACCGGCAAATATCCCGGAACGGCACTGAGAGCTTGATCGGTGGCCATGAGTTTGATGACCCAGTCGACAAAGCAACGGACGCGGGCGGATAAATGCCTGCGCGAGGGATAAACAATGTATACCGGTCGCACCCCCGCAGACCATTCAGGCAGAACCTGGGTCAGAGCCCGGGTATGAATATAGGTTGCCACCGAGAATTGCGGCGCGATCATAATACCCCCACCCGCAAGGCAGGCGCTTACGGCTGCATCTCCGTCATCAAACTCAAACTTGGCGCCTGGCAAGAATTCGATGGTCACATCATTATTCGTTAGCTTCCATCTCATGGACTGCCCTGTTTTGGAACTAAAGCTGCCAAGGCAAACATGGTCTCTCAGCTCTGACGGGTGGCCGAGAGCAGGATGAGTAGCAAGGTACGATGGCGACGCATAAAGACCCATGCGCACCTCAAACAGTTTTCGGATGACAAGGGAGGAGTCAGGTAATTCGCCTCCTCGAATAGCGCAGTCTACCCCCTCTTCGAGCAAGTCAACGATGCGATCCGTGCAGCCCAACCGGACATCTATGCCCGGATACTCCCTCATAAAGCCGGTCAGGGCTGGGGCAATAATCTGGCGTGCAATGGAGGCAATCGCGTCAACGCGTATGGTCCCAATTGGTGAAACCTCCTTTCGCCTCATAGCGTCTTCTAATTCTTCAATATTGGCGAGTAATTGAACACATTTCTCATAATAGGCACGGCCATCTTGGGTAACCTGCATTGTGCGGGTCGTTCGGTGTATCAATCGCACGCCCAGCGCGCGCTCGAGGGCCTGGATGCGCTGCGTGACACGGGCCTTGGGAATTTGCATCCGGTCTGCAGCGCGTCCGAAGCCATCCGCCTCGATGACCTGCACAAAAGTTTGCATTGCGCTGAGTTTGTCCATGACCGCCATTGTTTGAAAATATTGAATAGATATTTTCTTTTTACCCTATTGAACCGTAATCACATGTCAATAAGCTAAGAGCTGTAGCTGAGGCGCTGAGAGCTTCGGTACGAAGACCAGCGCACCGGGCACCAGAAAGCAAAGTATCACGATGACTATTCTGTTCTCCGCCCGATTACGGGCGACCTTCAGTTCAACCGGAATTGCTTCCCCAACGCGACAGTTTCCGGACAAGAAATTGCCTATTTTGCAGACTCTTCGCGATATGCATGAGATCACGAACACTGCGCACCTTATCGCTTCCCGCCCTATGAAGGGGCGTGCCTTCGATGGCAGGGGGCTGGAGCTAGCCGATAGTAACACAGATGGCCTTCGTGCACGCGATGACGACGGCTCAAGTCCCATCATCGACAACCCGTCTGGTACGGCACTGACGATACACTAACAACCCGGAGTAGACATATATGATACATCATCTTTCCATTCCAGCCGGCAACCCGTTGCATGTTGCCCGTGTCTTGACCGAATTGTATAAAGGCACCTTGACCGGCTTTGGCCCCTACCCAGACTCCTACATTGCTTGGATGGGCGACACACATGGCAGTGCGATTGAAGTTTACCCCGCCGGCACAGAGATGTATCCTGACGAAGGGGTGGGTCAGGCACAGTTCAGAGCCACAAAGAGCCCTTCGGGGTTCACTGCAACCCATGCCGCGGTATCGGTACAAGCGACGAAGGACGAGATCTTTGCAATCGCCCGTCGTGAAGGCTGGCGTGCCATCGAGCTGTCCCGGGGTTCAAACATGGTTGTCGAATTCTGGATTGAAAACCGTGTCATGTTAGAACTTATGACCCCCGATATGACCTCCGATTATACTCGAGCATCGTCGCGGTTCTTTAAGGTCAAAGGCTAAACTTTATGGTCGTTCAGCGGGCTACCTATTGATGGAGGCAATCACCTCGCCAACGATTCATCAATTAGGGGGTTGATCCAAAAAAGCAGAGGGGTAAGTAAGTCATTCACAGATTTGGCTCATCAGCATATGCAGCGCCATAGGGGCCTCTTATAGAAAGAGGCTTAAATCTCGAATTTACTTAGTTAGGTGCCCAAAATCCTCGTAAACTGCCAGCCGAAAGTCATGCCATTGCCCAGGCGGCAATTGCCTTGGCCGCGGTCCCAGTTTCCGGATTTCCCGCAAGCGCGATTCAAGACTGCCTGTATAACGCTGGCCCAAAAGATGCTGGGGTCACGACGTTATCGCGGCAACTTATCCCGCCAAAAGCGTTGGAATCCTAAAGCCATCCTCAAGCAAGTCCCGCGTTACACTTCCAAACAACGACTGGTGGATTGGACCATGACGAATTGCCCCGGTTGCCAATACATCTGCCTCAAACGCTTTGGTAGCAGCGACCAAAGCGGCGTGAGCATTTAGACCCTGCGCAGAGATGGCCTCAAATCGTGCGGATATGCCATGGGCAGCAACAAAGTGGGTCGCTTCGATCCCAGACTCATCAACGCGCGAAATGTCGGGTTCTTCGACTTGGGCAACAATGATTTCACAATCGGCCTCAGCTAGGGCAATCGCAGCTTTGAGCGCTCTTGATGCCGCGGCACCTGGCTTCCAACCTACCAAAATCCTCGAGAGCGTTTGAGCTTTTGTGTGACTTTCCGGAACGAAGAGAACGGGTCCGCCATTAAAGATGGCAGTGCTTGCAATCATACGGAAGCCCGCAGATTGCTGAGCTGGAACGCCAAGGATACCAAGATCGCTCAGTTGCAAGAGCGTCGCGAAAGTCTCTCCAATACCTTCTGCGAAGTTTGTCCGATCGTGGACAGCGATCGGCGCACCTGCCTCTTGCGCCCATCTTTCAAGTTCCGCTTTGGCAGCAGTCAGAGAGCCATCGCCAGAGCCGACTTGGGATGAAAGGACATTGGTTGGGTAAGCTAGGGCCTGAACACTTGCCCCTACCTTTGCAGCGAGGCTGCACGCCAGCCTGACCGCGACCTCATCGCTCGGCAGCAGCGGACGTTCTGCGCGTACGGCAATACGGCGAATTGAAGATAATCGCATCGTCAACATCTCCCTAACTTGATGGTTCAAAGTACACCCCATAACTGATTTATGACAGGCACTTGGTCTATCTGAGCCAACAAGAAAATGTGAACTCGTCGTAATGGTATGGATTACCACAAATTGCTGATCCAGTTTGGTTTAGGGTGTTTAACCACTTGCCGAGAAGCAGGCCTAGACAATGCCATCCCCAGCCAGACACATTGAACTGGCGGCCAAGTCACTCGCCACAACAATCGGCCAATGCCTGACGACGGAAACCGAGCGATTGCCACGTTCAAGACCTACCCGAGAAACGATCCTGGAGTTCTTACGGATGATAAGCCGTCGAAATCACTTTCTGGCGCTAGGTGCCGCCCTATGTGGCTTGACCGCAGGCAGTTATACCCTGGCACGACCAGCCCGGTCTCCTAGACAGATATCTCCGCTTACTCCGGTTCAGTGGGTGACCCCGAAGGTCGAGGGCACCGGGTTGTCATTCCGGACGTTCAGAAGCAAGGCTGCAGGAACTGATGTCAGTTTCCACATCTATGCGCCTCCGGCCTACAAAGCCGATCCTACCCGGCGATTACCTGTAGTATATTGGCTGCATGGGTCTGGCGGGGGCGTTGCGGGCATTGCACGTTTGTCTGCGCTGTTGGATGACGCCATCGCTGCTGGGCGCTGCCCACCCTTATTCATGGTCTTTGTTAATGGACTCCGGATGGGGATGTACGTTGATTGGGCAAATGGCCAAGTGCCGCTCGAGACAATCATCATTCATGAACTTCTTCCACATATCGATGCGAACTGGCCGACGATAGGCAGTCGCGATGGGCGCTTGCTCGACGGGTTCAGCATGGGCGGATACGGAGCCGGACGGCTGGGGTTTCTTTATCCTGAACTCTTCGGTAGCGTTTCCATGATGGGTGCCGGGCCAATGCAGGAGAGGCTGGAGAGGACCCCGCGCGCGAGTGGAGTCGTGGCGGCAGACCTCCTTGTGGAAGTCTATGGTGGCAGTCAGGAGCGCTTCGAGGCTGTGAGCCCGCGCCGTTACGCTGAACAAAACGCTGAAACACTCTCCCGTAACTCGCGACTACGGCTAGTCATTGGCGACCAGGACGAGACCTATCAAAACAATCGAGCTTTCCATGAACACTTAACTCGGCTCAAAATACCCCACGACTGGATCGTTCTTCCCGGGGTTGGCCACAACCCGATCGGGCTTTTGGCCGCCCTCGGCGACCGTCATTGGGCCTTCTATCGAGAAGCGTTCGCTAGACACGGTACGTGACGTAGTTGCCGTCGCCTTACCACTGCCCCCCAAATAAGCCAGACCATCTGCAATCGGCTAAGTTTTGTTGAAATGCCGATAGTCTCAAATACGCCAGAGGTTGCCATTTGGGGTAGGCTAGCGGCTTCTGGAATGCGGACATTTATGGCGAGCGAACAATCGGAAGACTTCACTTTATTGAAAGCTCTAAAAGTTTATGGCAGGTTTTTTATGTGGCTTAATCAGAGAGCGTGCGATGACTATAAAAGAATTATTTTTGGACTAGTGGCTCTAGGACTGAATATCTGCTTCGGTTTGACGGTTGTCGGAGTTCTTGGGTTTTTTAATACCAAGCTAAATGAGCTTGTTATCGGGTTGGGAACCCTTGCAACTTTTTTGTTTTCGATTGGCTGGTTCACAAATGCCTAGATAAGCAAGCTATATCGAAGCTTATTCAAAAAATTTAGTCCGTCAGGACTTCGACGAAAATCAGCCAAGGGGGTAGCTGCTTATGACCCCATGACCCCGGCCTGAAATTTCTACCATTCATTCGGAGAAGATGTTTACCATTGATTGGCGGCATTCAACATCCTTGCCCCCAGAGCAGACCAGCCCGCTTCGGCCGGCTGTTTCCAAAAACAGACGGTCTTGAATGGGCATGGCGGGGTTGATTTTTAAACGTTCAAACCGACAAGAACGCCATCACGACGGCTTTACGGTGCCATAGCTGGCCAACTCATCTTGCAAGCTTTGGTCACTTGTCCTTGCAATCAGCAAGCGATTTGTTTGCACGCCGCATTTGTGTGCCGTCTTCGGTCTTCCAGCGCTCTGAAGTGGCGACGCTGAGGGTTGCGAGTTTGCCGGTCTTGCCGAAAGTCTTGATCTCAATCTTGCCGACCCGCCGCGCCATTGCGCGCCATTCCCTAGATTTGTGCGCACCGCGCACGGGCGACGATTTCGAAATTGGCTTTATCCATGATATTCTCTCCATTGCTTGGTCGTGATCCCGTGGGACTGTCCCTAATCGGGTGTCGCGGTTGCGACGGAGCTGAACGTCAATCGGCACCAGGCAAGCGAGGGTTCTTGGCCCCGCTGTGGACGATGCAAGGGCTTGGCGCGGGCCGGAGCCACACCGTTTTAGTGGGACGACAACACGGGCCCTTGAGATCGAAGATAATCATCGTTCGCCGACGATTGTAGTTTCAGGTCTGTGCAACGTGATCTTCCTGATGGGTCATTCATCCCCCTCGGGAACATGGCCGAGCAAACCGGGAGAGATCCCTAATCATGGGTGAAGTTAAATCCGCAGTATAGGTTCGAGACGGCCGATAAATGAGATCCAGCCGGCAAGGCCATCTAGGGAAAATTGCCGACTTTAGCGCCACCAATAGGGAGCGCTACAGCTAAGACCAAGAGTTAGGCAGGCCACTCGGGCACGTGCGGTCCAGGACATCACTTTTGTTATGTCAGCAAGTCATGTTCGCGTTGGCAGATCACAAGAAGAATGCCTTAGCGTGACTATTCCGATGCATGCCCCAGATTGTTTGAAGGCAATTCAAGGTTAGCCCGCCCGTCGTTCAAATCGGCTTGGGGTGGATAAATAAAAACTGATTGGTTTATGGCGCTGAGGTAAGGCAGAGTTGCGCATCACGACAGACTGGATACCGGTCGATGTAGCGCCAGCTGCATGCGCAAAGGTCCGGACACGAGCAAGTTCGCTAATGCTGCCGTTCAATGGACGAAATTTGGCAGGCACGGGTCGTGATGGCTTGTTTTCTAATGATGCCAACACGCACTTTCTATACAAATTAAATAGTTCTATACGAATCGTATAGAACATAGTAAAAGCCTTAGACATGGATCCTCGTCGTAACCCTTTCGCACCTGGCGCTGGCAGCAAGCCGCCTGAATTGGCAGGCAGGGATATAATTCTAGAAAATGTTGCCATTGCGCTTGATCGCATTCGCAATGGCCGTCACGCTCAAAGCGCAATTTTACTCGGCTTGCGTGGTGTCGGAAAGACAGTCCTTCTCAATACAATTCGACGGGCCGCAGAGGGAGAAGGTATAATCGGGATCCCAATTGAAGCGCCAGAGGGGCAGTCCTTGCCATCCATGCTGGTGCCGGCCCTCCGCACAGCGATGCTTAAGCTCGACCGTGGCCAGGCAGCAATGACGTTGGCCAAGCGCGGCTTGGGCGCGCTGGCGCGGTTTGTAAAAGCATTCAAGCTCAGCTACGGCGAGCTAGAGGCTAGCATTGATCTAGGGGAACCAGGCATTGCCGACAATGGTGATCTTGAAGCGGATCTGATCGACCTAATTGATGTTGCCGGAGCAGCGGCAGCCGAGCGGGGAACCGCTTTGGTGTTGTTTATTGACGAGCTTCAGTATGTTGCCGAACATGAGCTAGCTGCGCTCATAACAGCTCTGCACCGTGCTCGACAAAACGAGCGGCCTATTACTTTAGTAGCAGCTGGATTGCCCCAACTTGCGGGGCAGATGGGCAAAGCAAAGTCCTATGCAGAGCGTTTATTCTTGTTCACCAGCATAGGCCCGCTTGAAAGAATTGCCGCGACAGCCGCGATCGTACACCCGATCGAAGCCGAAGACTGCTCGATTGAGGCTGAAGCAGTCGACAAAATTCTGGAGGTAACACAAGGATACCCCTATTTTCTGCAAGAATGGGGAAAGCAGTGTTGGGATACCGCGGAGCGTTGCCCCATAACCGCTGGTGATGTCGATTTAGCCTATCCAACAGCGATCGCTGCCCTTGACGATAGCTTTTTTCGCGTGCGGTTTGATCGGATGACGCCATCGGAAAAGCGCTACTTGCGCGCCATGGCGGACTTGGGGGCAGGACCTTACAGCTCGACCGCGATTGCTGAGCATTTGGGCCGAAAACCTTCCGCATTTGGGCCGGTTCGAGCCTCCCTTATTGCCAAGGGCATGATTTATACGCCAGGCTATGGTGAGACAGCGTTTACGGTACCTTTGTTTGATGCCTTCATGCGCCGCATTATGCCAGTCGTGAACTAAAACGCCGCCCTGCGAAGCAATACACTTAATTGGTTTGGCGGATCGTTATTCGGCATCCAATCCTTCTAAATCCAAATCGCCGCGACCTGCTCTATGCCAGCAGCGGTAAGGAAAGACGAAGGACGATAAAGGTCACATGTTCAATGAGATTTATATTACGCGCGCAACTCGCTTATGCCGTGTAACGACCTCGACGACTGGTAAAGTGGATGTGAAAAATCTCAAAATCGACCATCGACACTTTGTCCTTACATATTTAAAATAAATTATGGCATCGACTAAGAGCACTCAAACCGGCAAAACCTCAGCGCAACCAAAGGCTCTGAAAGCTGACCAGCTGGACAAGCTGCCCGATGTGGCAGCACTTGAACAATTGGCGCTGAAAAAGAATCTGAGCCCTGGAGACCCAGCATTAAGGCGTGCGCAGGTCCTTGTTTATGACGCTTGGGAGGCACGCGACACTCGCAGTCGGAACGCTTTGGCAAAAAGGGCGCTCAAATTGTCGCCTTTTTGCGCTGACGCTTGGACAATCTTGGCCGATGCCTCGGGGTTATCCCCTGACGAAAAGGGTAGTTACCTTACACGCGCTGTTGCAGCGGGGGCATTGAGTCTCGGACCAGGGGGCTTTGAAGAGTTTGCTGGCCATTTCTGGGGCTTTCATGAAACACGTCCTTATATGAGGGCACGCGAACGGCTAAGCCATCATCTTTGGACTTGTGGGCTGCGCGAAGATGCGATCGCAGAGCTCGAAGACATGCTTCTTCTCAATCCAGACGATAACCAGGGTCTTCGCTACACACTTTTGTCTTGGTTGTTACATCAAGGCGATGACACACGAGTTGATGCACTCTTGGCGAAGCATAACGACGAGCAAAGCGCTTTTCTTTCTTGGACAAGGGTCTTGATGGCTCTGCGGGCCGGCGAGGAAAGTAAAGCCTTCGCTCTTATTACATCCGAGGCTATGTCGGCCAATTCACATATAGGAACCGAACTGACGCGTTCCACGCCATCTATCAAACCGAGCCGGGGATATTATACCCTTGGCGGCAAGGATGAAGCGGAAACTTACGTCGAACTATATGGTTTTGCTTGGATTCAAACCCCTGGCAGCCTCGAATGGCTTAAGGAGTTGCCAAAACGGAAATGACCAGGCTGCCGCCCCGAAACCTAACGCCAGAGCTATGTGCCAAGCTTCGAGAAGATCTCTTGGAAGCTGCAATGGATGTCGCGGCAAAGCATGGCCTCGTTGCTGAGATGGGTGAGCCCCGCGACATTGACTTGAGAAGCGGATTTGAATTGCGGCTGAGACTTGGCATTGCGCTGCCCGACGGAACACTGTTCGAGCCTGAGCGAGCCTTGTTTGAAGTTATGGCGGATATGTATGGACTTCGCGCAGAACATTTCGGGGCGGAATTTATATCAAATGGAGAGTGTTTTCGGATCACTGGCCTCAATCCAAATAGGCCTCGCTATCCAATTAGCGCCGAGCGCGTCTTTGATGGGCGAAGTTTCAAATTCACTGCCGAGAATGTGGCACTTAAATTGGCCGGCTCATGACCATTTGAAACGAGCGCCGTGCGCGACGATTAGCGCCTCGTTGAAACCAGATGCCTGAACCATGGCTTAGATGGCGACAATCAACAGCCCGTCATTTCAACGACAGGAGCAACATCTCTATAGGCTGCTGGCTCATCAGCACACCACCGGTGCCCGGTCGGTCGATATCTAGAATCAGGGCGATCGCCAAAGAAAGCTGGATTAGCAAAAGCAGAATTGCGCCCCGTCGCAAACCACCTGAGGCACCAGATACATAACCTAGCATCAAGACAGAAATGAATGCATACAGGATCAGCAGCGCCAGGACCCGATCGGGAATATGGGCCTCCCTCGCCGCCTCACGCGCGGACGCCAATTCAAAACTTTTGTTCACCGCCTCCATGACCGTTCTGGACAGCGCACTGGAGGTGTCCTCCCGGACTGCTTCGCCGGTCACGAGCCAGATATCGTCCTGCAACTGCAACATTCGCTCAATGTCGGTCTGACCGGTTCGGGACCATTCAAGCCTAGCCTCGACATAGGCCTTGAAGTGGCTCCGAAGAGCAGTGCGAACAGGCTCCTCGAGCAGGTCGGCGCGCAGCCAGGCCGTTCCGATCGCGTTAGCCTCCTGCACCACAAGAGCCTGACGCGCCTCATAACGGCTCATACCGACCGAGAAGGTAAAGCCCAACAAAAGCGCAAGCAGGCCAAGCACAGCTGAAAACAAGAACTCTTGACCGCCTTTTCCATGATCGGGTTGGCCTTCGCGACGCCTCTCTAGCCGTTGCCGGATACGAAAACCAATTTCGAGGGCGACCAGAAACAGGGCCAGCAAAATTGGGAAAACAAGCCATAGCGGCATCTGCTCGATCATCTGGGCTCCTTCTCTGCTGGAGTTACCGAGTAGCGCAAAGCATCTTCCTCCTCAAATTCCAGATGCAGCCGGTGAAAACCTGTCCACCCAGGCCTTTCAGTTCCCCAACCCAACGGCCGCGCCCAAACGATTACGAAGGTTACAAAAACTGGTTAATTCCCAGAATGGCCGGTTTTAGATACCAGCTTAACTCCCTGTCCAAAATCCGGGGACCACCTCACCTTTGGGACATTGGACAAGCCTTGCACTTTTTCATCTTTCACAACCAGCAGCGGCCGAATTTGCTTCAGTGTCGAGCGCGTAGGACCCCAAACAGCGCGCAAATGCCTTTATAGATTACTCTGATTGGCCTACACATTAGGCCCAATCGATCAGTCCATAGGCTTCGGGACATGCCAGTCAATATCCGTGATCCGCGAGCATCCAGCCTCGCCCGTGATTTGGCCGCGCGTCGGGGTTCTACAATGACCGAGGCGATCATCGCTGCTTTGGAAGCAGAGATTGCCCGAGACCGCCGGACTCGACCTTTGGCGGATCGATTAATGTCTATCGCTGAGGGCCTGCAAGCGAAGGCGGCATCCGGCGGGTGCCGTATGACGCGCGACGAGATTGACGCTTTCTTGGGGCAATAGGTCATGTTTATCGACAGTTCGGCTTTGACCGCCTTGTTGGCCCTTGAGCCCGATGCGGCGCGCTTGGCTGCAGCGATCGAAGAAGCCAAGCTCCCCAAAGTGGCCTCAATCGTTCGCTTGGAGGCAGCGATGGTGTTGTCCACTCTTTTGGGTGTGACGCCGAAAGTCGCCAATGTAGCGATCACTCAGGTTTTTGAAGATGCTGCCATTACTGTTGTCCCGCTGGGTGACGCAATTATGCAAGCCGCTGTTGAGGCTTTCGAAATGTTCGGCAAAGGCCGCGGACACCCCGCTCGGCTGAACTTCGGCGACTGCCTTGTCTATGCTGCAGCTAGAATCAGAGGTGATCCGCTTCTTTCTAAAGGAAATGATTTCACGCATACTGACATTAAGAGTGTGCTGGAAGATCCTCTGCCGATCCAATGCGCATAGTTGTCCTACAATATATATATATTTTATGATGCGATTTGACAGCAATGCTGTCATTGAGTACAAATAGAACTCATTATGGAGCCTACACAATGGCCACTCTTACTGTCCGAAATCTAGATGATGAAGTTCGCAACAAACTGCGCGTGCGCGCAGCGAAGGCTGGGCGTTCTATGGAAGATGAAGTGCGCGTAATTTTGCGTGGAGCAGTAATGACGGGTGATCCCGCTGCTGTGTGGTCGGTCGCACGAGCCCATTTTTCGGGTGATGATGGTGTTGACCTTGAGTTGCCGACACGCGAGTTTGAACGCCCAGTTCCTAGTTTCTGATATCAGCGATGATTGTCCTTGATACGAATGTAGTCTCCGAGCTGATGCGGTCGGACCCAGACGCCAATGTTGCAAAGTGGTTTGCTCGTCTAGCAGGCGATAGCTTGGCAACAACGGTTATAAGCGTTGCGGAGATCACATTTGGCTTGGCGCGTTTGCCTCATGGTGAACGCCGTAAGCGTCTTGAGGATGGCTTCTTGGCGTTGACCCATCCCGACGGCCCCCTTCCCGTCCTTGCTGTCCAATCAGAGGATGCCCATCTGTATGGAATTTTAAGGGCCAATCGCGAATTGGTTGGACGTCCAGTAACCCTCGCCGATGCTTTGATTGCTGCAATTACTTTGCGTAAGAATGCTCGTTTAGCGACGCGCAACACCCGCGATTTCGACGCACTGGATATTGCATTAATTGATCCATGGCAGGAAATAGACACCCGATCCGTTGAATAATTCGATGAAACGAACACCGAGTAGCAGCTTTGGGTGCATGATAAAGGGCCTCGTGAACGCCTTGGACTGCCAGAAGAACAAACCCGCTCCGCGGGAGGGGCACTTGTGATCGGCTGGGCGCGTCGTCGCACTGACTTTGACCGACGCACCGGGGGAAATAACGCACTGGACCGCCGATTTGATGGTTGCCGAGATGACACGAGAGAATAAGCCGATCAGCGCCACCGCCGTGCGTCGTATTTGGAAGAGCCATGGCCTCCAGCCCCATCGCTGTCGCCAATTCAAATTTTCCAACGATCCTAAGTTTGGCGACAAACTCCTTGATGTTGTCGGTTTGTATGTAAACCCTCCCGCCCATGCCATTGTGTTCTCTTTTGATGAAAAGAGCCAAATTGAAGCGCTGGATCGAACCCAACCTGGTCTGCCTCTCAAAAAAGGGCGGCTTGGTACCATGACACATGACTATAAGCGCAACGGCACAAC
>JBEAVQ010000075.1:0-12453 GCA_041160865.1 Pseudomonadota bacterium
TGATTTGGAGAGACCTTATGCGCGCCGAACTTGAAGCGCTTAGTCGTGACATCAGCAAATCCGTGGCGCTGTTGCGTCGTCGGTTAGACTGGGATGCTGCCTTGCGCCGCTTGGACGAACTCGATGCGTTGAGCGAGAGGCCGGACCTGTGGGATAATCCACAAGAAGCCCAAAGCTTGATGCGCGAGCGCAACCGTATCCAAGCCTCGGTTGAGGCTGTCCGGCAATTAGAGCGTGACCTAACCGACAATGTTGAGCTGGCTGAAATGGCTGAAGCCGAAGGCGATGAAGACATGATCGAGGAAGCCCGTAAAGGCCTTCTTGAGGCGAAGACACGCGCGGATCGTGCTGAGCTAGAAGCGCTTTTGTCGGGTGAAGCGGATGGCAATGATGCTTATCTTGAAATCAATGCGGGCGCTGGTGGCACGGAAAGTCAAGATTGGGCTAGTATCTTGCGCCGCATGTATGTCCGTTGGGCGCAATCGCGCGGCATGAGTGTCGAGGAAATTGAAGAAAGTGTCGGTGAAGAGGCTGGCATCAAATCTTCGACCCTCTTGATCAAGGGTGAGAATGCATTTGGCTGGTTGAAGACAGAATCTGGCGTGCATCGACTGGTTCGGATTTCGCCCTTCGACAGCGCCGCCAAGCGCCATACCAGTTTCTCCAGTGTCTGGGTTTATCCAGTGGTTGACGATACCATCGTGATTGATATTCAAGATAAGGATGTGCGCATCGATACCTATCGCGCCTCCGGCGCTGGCGGCCAGCACATCAACAAGACCGACTCCGCTGTTCGGATCACCCACTTGCCCACCGGCATCGCATGCGCCTCGCAGCAAGAGCGGAGCCAGCATAAGAACCGTGACATTGCTTGGAAAATGCTGCGCGCGCGCCTCTATGAGATGGAGTTGCAAAAGCGCGAAGCCGCCGCCAACGCACTGGAAGACCAAAAGACCGACATTGGTTGGGGCCATCAAATCCGGTCCTACGTGCTGCAGCCCTATCAGATGGTAAAAGATCTTCGCACCGGGGCCGAAACGTCGGACACGTCGGGTGTGCTGGATGGCGACCTAGATATGTTTATGGCTGCCTCACTCGCGCAGCGCGTTGGGGTCGCAACCGACCCAGACCAAGAATAAGCGGCTATGTTGGCGGCCATTCCGCCAGATTTGCCAATTGTCGCCGTGCTGGACCGCTTGGCTCAAGTCCTGCGCACCCAGTCTTCTGCAGTTTTGGTAGCTCCACCCGGGGCTGGTAAAACCACTTCGGTGCCTTTGGCCTTGCTGGATCAGCCGTGGGCGACTGGCAAGAAAATCCTAATGCTTGCTCCAAGGCGCTTGGCGGCGCGGGCAGCGGCTAGCCGTATGGCGGACTTGCTGGGCGAAACTGTGGGCGAGACAATCGGTTATCAAGTGCGACTTGATAAGAAGATCACAGCACGGACGCGGATTGAAGTAATCACCGAAGGCATTCTCACAAGGCGTATGCTGGCTGATCCAGAATTGAGTGATGTGGCCGCTGTCATCTTCGATGAGGTCCATGAGCGTAATCTGGAGGGTGACTTAGGCTTGGCGCTTGCGCTCGATATTCAAGCTGGACTGCGTGAGGATTTGCGCCTGATTGCCATGTCTGCGACGGTTGAAGGTGGGCGGTTAGCGGCACAGCTGGGCGACGCTGAACTCATTGAAAGCGCGGGCAGGCTTTACCCGATTGAGACCTTCTATGTAGGTCGCACACATGACCAGCCCATCGAAGTGCAGGCGGCCAATGTCGCCCTGAGGGCTTTATCGAAGGGGCCAGGCGATGTGTTGGTATTCCTGCCTGGCACGGCCGAGATCAACCGCGCCTATGACGACATTCACATTAAAGCTGCGGCTATGGCTTGCGCCGTTATTGCCCTGCATGGATCACTTAGCCCAGCTGAGCAGGACCAAGCGCTTCGGCTTCAAGCTGGCGGGCAACGTAAAATCATTCTTTCAACCGCAATTGCAGAGACCAGTCTCACCATTGAGGGCGTTCGGATTGTTGTCGATGCCGGGCTATCGCGAAGACCAGCCTTTGAACCCGATAGCGGCTTGACCCGCCTGGTGACGGTGCGCGCCAGCCTCGCCGCATGTGACCAACGCCGTGGCCGGGCAGGTCGAACGGCACCTGGCCAATGCTATCGCCTATGGGAAGAGGCTGAGATGGGCGCGTTTCCGGCCTATGATCGACCTGAAATCCTTGAGGCCGATCTTGCCCCTTTGGTGCTGACCTTATCGTCATTCGGCGTGTCAGACCCTGTAAGCCTGAAGTGGTTGGACTCCCCTCCATTGCCAGCCCTACAACAGGCAACCAAGATTCTCATCGACTTGGAGGCGCTTGAGCAACATGCTGGCCAAGCTCCGCGTCTGACTGAGCATGGCAAGAAGTTGGTGGGCTTTGGCCTGCCACCGCGATTGGCACATATGATCGTTCGCGCAGGGGCACTTGGCTTTGGCAGTACCGCCGCCCATCTGGCTGCCCTGTTGAGTGAGCGCGGTCTGGGCGGCACGTCCATTGATCTTGAACAGCGCCTCATCTCGTTTACTCGCGACCGCACGCCGCGTGCAAATAAAGCCCGCGCGCAAGCACTTGGCTGGGCGCGGCAAGTCGGCGCGCAAGAGGCAACCGTCGCAGAATTGGCAAGCCGAGCGCTGGCGCTTGCTTTCCCCGAACGTGTCGCCAAGGCACGTGATCGCCGCGGCGGATTTATTTTGGCCAATGGCAGTGGCGGGGAGTTGCCCGCCCATGAGGCTCTGGCGATGTCGGAATTTTTGGCCATTGGATCCCTACAAGGCAAAGCGGCCAATGCGCGGATTGTTGAGGCGGCACGGCTCGACCGATCCGACCTTGAAGAACTTTTCGCAGCCCAGATCGTAACCCGAACCCAGACCCGATTTGATAGTGCGCGCGGGACAATGCAGGGGCGCCATCAACGCCGCCTTGGCGCGCTTGTCCTCGAAGAGCGTACGGTTTCCTTGACTGCGGATCAGATCGAAGCAGGCTTACTCGAAGCTGTTCGTAGCCTAGGCATCGATAAGCTCAATTGGTCTGATCGGGCACAGTCTTACGTTCAACGCTTAAACTGGCTTTACGGGCGCGATCCAGACCAATGGCCACAGGGCAAACCCGGTGCCTTGGCAGACTCACTTGAAGCATGGTTGGCACCAGCATTGATCGGGGTGAAGACTTTGTCGGATGTTGATGTAGCTCAAGCTTTAGAGAACACATTGTCTTGGCCAGAGCGGCAGGCTCTGGCCCAAGCCGCCCCAACTCACTTTGAGACGCCACTCGAAACCCGCCATATGATTGATTATTCGGCTGAGCAGGGGCCCACTGTGGCGGTACGTGTGCAGGAATTGTTTGGGCTTGAACGTCACCCCATGTTGGCGGGCGGGCAGGTGCCGTTGGTCTTCCAATTGCTCTCGCCTGCCCATCGCACGATTGCCGTGACTTCAAATCTGCCAGAGTTCTGGAAGGCCGGTTGGCACGATGTACGCAAAGACATGAAGGCGCGCTATCCCCGACATGTCTGGCCGGATGATCCCGCAACTGCGCAACCCACGGCGCGCGCTAAACCGCGCACTTGACCTTCCTAGCGTGGCGCGTGAGGAAGGGGGATGACCTTACCCACTTTCGCAGATGTGCTAGAAGCAGATCGCCGCATCCGACCCCTCGCTTTGGTAACCCCTTTGCTGCGCGCTGATGCGCTGGATCAAGCAAGCGGTGGCCAAATCTTTGTCAAAGCCGATTGCCTCCAGCCGCGCGGTGCTTTCAAGATGCGCGGTGCTGCCAATGCGATGTTGAAGATACCGGTCGAGTATCGAGCCAAGGGGGTTGTTGCCTTTTCATCTGGCAATCATGCCCAAGGCATTGCCTATGTCGCTAAGCATCTTGGCATGTCGGCAACCATTGTGGTGCCATCTGATGCGCCGAAGGGAAAGCTGGAGTCCGTTGAAGCCGACGGCGGCAAGATTGTAACCTATGATCGCGTGCTAGAAAGCCGGGAAGCCATTGGTGCAGCTTTAGCCGCGGAGACGGGGGCTACCCTGATCCCTCCGTTTGATCATCCCGATGTGATTGCCGGTCAAGGAACCTGCGGCCTCGAAATCGTCAATCAAGTCAGTGAATTAGGATTGGAACTAAATGCGCTAGTTAGTTGTGCCAGTGGTGGTGGTTTGGCGGCGGGCATTGGCCTTGCTTTAGAAGCCTTATCGCCCAAAACCCAATTGATTGGAGCAGAGCCTGTCTCGCACGATGATCTATCGCGCTCGCTCGCCTTGGGTCACCGCGTCGCCAATGAGCCAGGGACCCGCACCATCCAAGATGCTTTGATGACTCAAATCCCCGGTGAATTGACATTCGAAATTCTTGCCCGTGTTGGGACCAAAGGTGTCGCCGTCAGTGACGATGAAGTCCTCTATGCAATGGCATTTTCCTTCAAATATCTGCGGATCGTCCTAGAACCAGGTGGGGCAGCAGCACTGGCAGCAGTCTTGTCAGGCAAGGTCTCGGCGAAAGGCCAAGTAATTGCCGTGACTGGCAGCGGCGGCAATGTCGATCCTGAGATTTTCATGCGCGCTTTGGCGATCCGGGTGTAGAACGGCTAATTCAACTTTTGGCAGAGGCCTGATCAGCCCGGAACTGACGCGCGCTGATCGCAGCAATCCCTGTCGCAATAAGCAAGCAAAAGGCGGCTAGGCTTAAGACAAGACCCGGCAGGCTGGGTTCTCTAACCGGCGCGATTGACCATGCAAATAGGGCGGAAAAGACAAGTGGGCCGACCATGCTTGTCGCTGCTTGAACCGCACCTACGGCCCCTTGCAAGCGCCCTTGCTCGTCCGGGCCGATTTGCCGTGTCAGTAAGGACTGGATGGCTGCTCCATAAATGCCAGCCAAGGACGCAATCGGGACTGAAGCCCAAAGAATGTATTGATTGGGGGCCCAAGCATAAAGTCCATACCCAACGGCACCAAGCAACAACCCCAAAATCAAGGTTGAAACCTCACCAATCCGGCGGATAATCCTGCCGACTAGGGCTGCTTGAACAATCATGGACGACAGGCCAACCAATCCTAAGGTTAGGCCTGCCACATCAGACTCCCAGCCGTAGCGATAAAAACCATAAAGGACGAAAGTGGCCGGATAAACAACTTGGGCGAAGTCGCACAGCCCTCGGATCAAGGCGAGTTTCAGGATTTTTGGGTTTGATCCTAGAAATTGGAGGGAGTCGATCGGATTGGCGCTGTTCCATCGAAAGGGCCTGCGATTTTCCGGCGACAAAGATTCCTTGAGCATGAACAGCCCAAATAGACCGTTCGCCGTGCATAGCCCGGCTGCGACAAAAAATGGTAGCCGCAAGTCAATCTGCCCGAGATAGCCGCCAATGGCCGGGCCTAATATAAAGCCCAAACCAAAGGCTGCGCCCAGCATCCCAAACTTTTGCGCTCGTGTTTCCACCGGCTCGCTGTCGGCCACATAGGCATTGGCAGCAGAACCCACGGCGCTAACAGCCCCAGAGAGAACCCGCGACAAAAGCAGGACCCAAAAGGTTGGCGCAAAAGCCGTCATGAGATTTGCAAGTGCTTGTCCAAAGTTCGAAATCAACAAAATGGGTTTGCGTCCTATTTGGTCTGACAGCGCACCTAAGATTGGCATACTGATGAACTGCATCAGAGCCCAGAAAAACCCAAAAATACCAATCATATGGGCCGCTTCACCCACGTCTCCGCCCGTCATGTCCTTCAGCAGATTGGGCAAGACAGGTACAATCATGCCCAGCGCCAGCATATCCAAGGTAATGGTAATAAAAACAAAGATAAAACCGGATGAAGTGCGCTTGTCTGGCACCGCATTGCTAGGACTGGGTATGGTCATACGGTTATGTGGCAGAAAATTCGTGCAGCGACCATAGGTGATGCACAAAAAAGCGTCATGCACACGCTGTATGCAGCGCCTTGTAATGACAGGTTCATTTCTATCTGCTAACCTAAGATCGGTTAGAGATCGTGTTGGAATCGCGTTTATATCATTTGGCATTCAAAAATTTGAACCGCTCAAGATACAGCAGCATGTCATGAAGTTGAATGCGCAAGGCTGAGTTGAGAATACTGGAGCATCTTATGAAAGAAGTCGCACAATCGTTGACTTTATGGATCGTTTTGGCCAGTCTCGTTATGTTTGTATCGCGGACAGAGGCTCAAAGCAGCTACCCTCAGCAAGCAAGCACCTGCATCGAAGGTCTGAATATAACCGATATCAGCACCTATGTGTGTCGATAGGACGGGGTGGCACAATCTGAGCTTTCGCTGCTTTTAGGTGGAGTTCATGCCGTTTACATTTTTTCCTTCATCCCAAGGTTAGTGGCTGTCCTTTCTCATTGATGGAACCGAGATTATAAACCTCTGCGTCAGATAGGGGGATAACTAATGCGATCACGCCGCCTATGCTGCTACTCTCTGCCACTGAATGGCGTGCTTACTGGCCTGAATCCTTGCTCTTGGCGGCATGAGCCGTTAGCGACAAGTCGACAATAAGGACCTTCAACCCATGGCAGTAGACGCAAACACCGTGCGGCGTGTCGCCCGATTGGCGCGCATTCACGAACCTGATTCCCGCCTTGAAAGCTTAGCAGGCGAATTGAACACAATCCTCGGCTGGATCGAGATGCTCAATGAAGTTGATGTTGAAGGCGTTGAGCCGATGACAAGCGCCGTGGAGACAACGCTGCCGCTACGCGATGATGTTGTGACTGATGGCGGCAATTCGCAAAAAATCGTCGCCAATGCGCCTCGTAGTGCGGATGGGTTCTTTGTGGTTCCAAAGGTGGTTGAATAAATGACCAAATTGACTGAGCTGACCCTAGCCGCAGCCCGCGACGGTTTGGCGTCGAAGGCCTTTTCTGCTGTCGAACTGGCCACGGCATTTAATGCCGCGATCGAAGCCGCCAATCCACACCTCAATGCCTATGTTGTTACCACGCCTGAGAAGGCGCTGGAAATGGCTGCTGCGTCTGATGCGCGCTTGAAGGATGGCAAGGCTGGCCGCTTGGAAGGCATTCCCCTGGGCATTAAGGATTTGTTCTGCACAGAAGGTGTGCGCGCAACCGCCTGTTCCAACATTCTAGGTGAGTTCAAGCCAACTTATGAAAGCACAGTCACGAGCCAGTTATGGCGCGATGGTGCGGTGATGTTGGGCAAGCTCAATATGGACGAGTTTGCCATGGGCTCGTCCAACGAGACCAGCCGCTTTGGATCTGTGGTTAATCCATGGAAGCGTCAGGACGGCGCCAATGCTTCGTTGACTCCTGGCGGCTCGTCTGGCGGATCAGCTGCGGCAGTTGCCGCAGACTTGTGCTTAGGTGCGACGGCAACCGACACTGGCGGCTCTATCCGTCAGCCTGCAGCCTTCACCGGTACCGTTGGGATCAAGCCAACCTATGGCCGCGCCAGCCGCTTTGGCATTGTTGCTTTTGCCAGCTCACTCGATCAAGCCGGTCCAATTGCCAAGACGGTTTTGGACAGCGCGATCTTGTTGGAGTCGATGTGCGGTCACGACCCAAAAGACTCAACCAGCTTGCAAATCCCCGTGCCTGATTTTGCTGCCGCTGTCGCCCGCGGCGTCAAAGGTTTGAAGATTGGGGTGCCCAAGGAATATCGGGTCGACGGCATGCCTGAGGCTATTGAAAAGCTATGGAGAGATGGCATTGCTTGGCTGAAAGATGCCGGCGCAGAAATCGTGGATGTCTCTCTGCCACACACCAAATACGCTTTGCCCTGCTATTATATCGTAGCCCCAGCCGAAGCCTCCTCGAACCTTGCGCGCTACGACGGCATGCGCTTTGGCGCGCGTGTCGAGGGTGAAACCTTGACCGAGGTCTATGAACAAAGCCGGGCGCAAGGGTTTGGCAATGAAGTTAAGCGGCGCATTCTGATTGGCACCTATGTCTTGTCTGCTGGCTATTATGATGCCTATTATCTGCGCGCCCAACGGGTCCGCACGAAGATTGCCGAAGACTTCCGTTTGGCTTGGCAGAAGTGCGACGCACTTTTGACTCCAACCGCGCCATCTGCGGCGTTTGGCTTGGGCGAAAAGAGTGATGACCCTATTCAGATGTATCTGAATGACGTCTTCACCGTGACTGCTAACCTCGCAGGGCTGCCAGGCATCTCGGTGCCTGCGGCGCTGGATTCTCAAGGTCTCCCATTGGGGCTTCAAGTGATTGGTAGGGCTTTGGATGAAGAGACTGTTTTTGCGGTCGCGGGCGTCCTTGAAGCACAATCAGGTTTCAACGCTAAGGCGAAATCTTGGTGGTAAATCCTGACGCAAGCCTCTAAGGACATCGAGGTTTGATTCCTGAAAGGCCATTCATGGAAACCGATTATTTGATTGTTGGGGCAGGGGCGGTTGGACTTGCCTTTGCCGATACGTTGTTGGCAGAGACTGACGCACACATCACCATCGTTGATCGCCATGGTAAGCCCGGCGGGCATTGGAATGATGCCTATAGCTTTGTATCCTTGCACCAGCCTTCCGCCTTTTATGGGGTGAATTCGTTGCCCCTTGGCCATGATCGCATCGACGAAGCGGGGATCAATCAAGGTCTCTTTGAACTTGCTTCGGGCCCTGAAGTCAGTGGCTATTTTGAGAAGGTGATGAACCAGAGCCTGTTGGCTAGCGGTCGCGTCCAGTATTTTCCCATGTCCAATTACATAGGTGACGGGCGCTTTGTGTCTTTGTTGTCGGGCAAGGAAACTCAGGTTCAGATCCGCAAGAAGACTGTCGATGCCACTTATTTTGGAACCACGGTTCCTTCGACCCACAAGCCGCAATTTGCTGTTGAGCCGGGCGTGGATTTTGTACCCCTCAATGAGTTGCCGCACCTGTGGAAGCGCAGCCAAGGGATGCCAAAGCATTTTGTGATCGTTGGCGCTGGCAAGACCGGGATGGACGCGGCCTGCTGGCTGTTGGCTTCGGGGGCAGCGCCAGAGTCGATAAGTTGGATCATGCCACGCGATTCCTGGCTTCTCAATCGCCTGAAGACCCAACCCGGTATCGACTTTTTTGAGGAGGCGATTGCCGGCCAAGCCGACATGATGGAAGCTTGTGCGTTGGCGACCGATGTCGACGATTTGTTTGACCGCTTGGAAGCCTGCGGTGTGATGTTGCGGATTGATCCAAATGTCCGTCCGACAATTCACCGCTATGCCACCGTCTCGACCGGTGAGGTGGCGCAGCTGGCCCGCATCAAGCATGTGATCCGCAAGGGCCGTGTTAGCTCGATTAGCCCGACCTCGGTGGTGCTTGAGGGCGGGCAGGAGACGTTTGGCGAAGGAACCCTCTTCATCGACTGCTCCGCCACTGCGGTGGAAGATCGTCCCGCGGTGCCCGTATTCCAAGGCGATTTGATTGTGCCTCAAATGATCCGCCTTCCTCAGCCGGCTTTCAGTGCGGCGCTTACGGCCTATGTTGAGGCCAATTATGAGGATGATACCACCAAGAATGGCCTATGCGGATCAATTCCCTTGCCGCGCACTTTGGACCTGTATCCGCGCGCGGTGCTGGGCAATATGATGAACCAATTGGCGTGGAGCCAAGACCCTAAGCTGCGTGATTGGATACGTGAGTCGCGTTTGGATGGGTTTGGCAAAGTCATTGCCGCCGTTGATCCAACCGACATGTCGAAAGTGGCGATCTTGAAGAAGTTCCGCAGCTTTGCCATGCCAGCGGCTGCCAACCTCACCAAATTGATCCCGCCATCTTGAAAACGGCACGACCTCGCGCCAAAGTGGACTGATACAAGAACGAATAACATTGCATGGGGAGATGGCGCGATGATTGGGATTACAGCCTTTGGAGCTTATGTGCCGCGCCTGCGCTTGCAGAAGAAAGCGATGGCTCAGACCAATGCGTGGCTCGCGCCCAATTTGATGGGCAAAGCGAAGGGTGAGCGCGCCTTTGGTAATTGGGACGAGGATGCCATCACCTTTGCCGTCGAAGCAGCACGCGATGCCTTAGGGCCAGACGATGATCGCTCGCACATCAAGGCGCTTTATTTTGCCTCCACCACCGCCCCTTTCGCCGACCGCTTGAACGCTGGCATTGTGCAAGGTGCTTTGACGCTGGAACCCACGATCCAAGCCGCCGACATCTCGGGCACCCAGAAAGCTGGCATGACGGCATTGGCCCAAGCCCTTTGCGTTGCCAATGGGGCACCTGAGGGTGCTGATCCCAGTCTTTTGGTGGCAGCAGGTGATCGGCGTGTGCCAAAGGCTGTTTCTGCGCAAGAATTTGACTATGGCGATGGCGGCGCGGCCATGGTGGTGGGTCGTCAGAATGTGCTTGCCGAATGGGTAGGCGGGGCTGCCAGTACGGTTGATTTCGTTGATCATTTTCGTGGCGTAGACGAGGCCTTTGATTATCAATGGGAAGAGCGCTGGATCCGTGACGAAGGCTATATGAAGATTGTACCGCCGGTTTTGACACGGGCTTTGGCCAGTGCGGGGCTTGAGGCCGCTGCCGTCGACCACTTCATTCTGCCCAGCACGTTTAAGGGCATTGCTGAGGGCATTGCCAAGCGCTTGGGCCTCAAAGCTGAAGCAGTCTGTGATAATCTGGGTACAATCGTGGGCGAAACTGGCTGTGCTCACGCGCTTTTGATGTTGGCTGGCGTTCTGGAGAAGGCTCAAGCTGGGCAGACGATTTTGGTTGCGCAATTTGGACAGGGCTGTGAGGCCCTCGTCTTTAAGGTGACCGACGCGATCACCCAGTTCAAACCCCGCTTAGGCCTGTCTGGCTGGCTTGCCAACCGGAAGGAAGAGACCAGCTATATGAAGTATCTGGTCTTCAATGGCTTGGTTGAGTGGGACAAAGGCATGCGGGCGGAGAAGGATAATAAGACCGCTTTGACGACGCTCTATCGCTATAATGACGGCATTTTGGGCCTCGTTGGCGGTAAATGTCAGGTTACTGGCACAGTGCAATATCCCCGCACCCGCATTTCTGTTGCGCCAAATTCCCCCGAAGTCGACAGCCAAGAACCTTATAAATTTGCCGAACGCGCCGCCAAGGTCCTGACCTATTCGGCGGACTATCTGACCTATTCAATGAACCCACCCAATCATTACGGTCAGATCGACTTTGAAGGCGGCGGCCGGATCTTTATGGACATCGCCGATGTTGAGCCCGGCGAGATTGATAGTGGCACCGAAGTTCGCATGGCGTTTCGCGTCAAAGAGTGGGACGACCGACGCGGCTTTACCCGCTATTTCTGGAAAGCGGTGCCGGTACGGTGAGGGGTTTTACTTCTTAGTCGGTGAGAAAGTTGGGATATTCTCGGTGAAGCCAAACACCTCGACATCTAAAGGCATAGAACCATAATCGGCATTCTTGCAGCCCAGCTCCTTTGTCGTTTTGTTCCGCAAAGTCCATTGCACTTGCCAATTTGTCTTGCCGACAAGGGGGAAGATTTTATTGCCGCCGAGCCCAGGTAAAACCTCAGTTTTGAGGGCGGCTTCTGAATTGTCGCTTGGTCGATAGGACAAGAGAATCTCTTTGTCACACTGATTTGGATTGCGCCAAGACACCACGAGCCGCCGATCCGGGTTGACGAGGAATTCTTGCGGGGCTTCCTTGAGGATCTTTGTCTTCCGGCTCGTGCTTAATGAGTCGGGCAGATAGACTTGTTCGAACTGCCCGGCGGACCTTTGACGGTCGAGTGCGAGGAGCGCCTTGGTCGTCCAATAAATGAGTGCAATGACAAGCCCGAGCGCGATCCAACCAACTGTTTGGCTGGGGGTTGGCAAGCGTGACCTGTCCGAGTCAACGCGCGTGATCTTTATTTTAGCCCTGACGTCAAATTCCGGCACAAATCACTCCTAAAGTAGGGGTAACATAGATTTGATAGCGTGAGGTTACAAGACCATTTGGGTGGCGCAATTAACGTGGCTGCTATGCAGGTGAGCGACAGTATCGCGGCTCAAACACCCATAGCCCCGCGTGGAAAACCACCGGGGGTGCACCTTAGTGAGGGGCCGGGGCGCGTGGTGTGCGCCAGATGAGGTGGGCCAGATTAACGGACTGGCCCGGAATACGACGCAAACCATGCGCCCCGGCTGAATAAGTCTGTGTGCCGAAGAGTGGTTGATGACTCCACCTGGTGGTTACATTCTCCCCCGCCTAGTACGCAAAGGTCCTTGATGAGTGAGTTCGACAACACACTCAGGACTGTCCCAAGGTTGAACCAAGCCTAGCTATGAGGCTTGACCAAGGGCTTCACACGGCAGTCGGGCTCAAGCACACCGGGCATAAGGATGAGCTAATCCCTATGAAAACACGAGGCAGCCACGTCTGCCTCGATTAGTCCCGCTTACCATCCCCAACCGGTGTCGCCGCTGCAGCAACAACGCCCTCACGTCGGAGATGGGCTTAGGT
>JBEAVQ010000160.1:0-3724 GCA_041160865.1 Pseudomonadota bacterium
GCTCCAAGCAAACTCACCAATCCGCACTTGGCTAATACCAATTTCCGCCATGCGCTTGGCGTCTTTCGCCCACATGGCTTCAGGCCAATGTTCAGGATAATAGCAAACGCCTAACTTCATGTCCGTGTCCCATCTTGGCAGCGGGCCGAAATAGACCTAGCGGTGTTGCCATGACGACAGCACCTCAGTCTCAGATTGCCCTCGCACGCTTTAAGGATGCTTTTGACGGCACGCCAAGGCTTTTTCGTGCACCCGGCCGGATCAATATCATTGGCGAGCATGTGGATTATGCCGGCGGCAAAGTCATGCCCGCCGCGATCGACTTCGCTTGCTGGGTGGCGGCCCGTCCAAACGGGTTAGATGTTCTCAGAGTCAGCAGCGACCTTGGCGAAGGCGACCTGCCGCTGGATCACTTTATAAAACAGGGCGATTGGCGCGATTATGTTGCCGGTGTGGCTTTTGCTCTGCGCGATGCGGGGCACGCGGTGCAAGGCCATGATCTCGCCATTGCCTCAGATGTCCCCATGGGGGCAGGGGTTTCTTCCTCTGCCGCCCTCGAAGTGGCCGTTGGCTTGGCCTTGAGTGGCGGTGCTGTAACTGGCAAGGACCTCGCTTTGATCGCACAAGCGGCTGAAAACAAGTATGTCGGCATGGCCTGTGGCATCATGGACCAGTTTGCCAGTGCCTGTGGTGTGGCGGGCCATGCCCTGATGCTGGATTGTGCGACCTTGGCGTATCAGCCAATCCCGCTGCCTGCCACGGCTTGCTTCCTGATCATCGATTCGGGCGTCAAACATCAGCATACTAGCGGCGGCTATGCCAGCCGTCGCGCTGATTGTGAGGCTGCGGCGCACACTTTGGGCGTGGCTTTGCTAGCTGAGGTGACAGACCTAAGCGCGCTCGATCAGTTAAGCGGCAATCCGTTAAAGCGCGCACGCCATGTGTTGACAGAGATTGAGCGCACCAAGCGGGCAGAGATCGCTTTGTTGCAAGGCGACTTGATCCACTTGGGCAGGCTTCTCAATGCCAGCCACACCAGCCTTTCGAATGACATGGAAGTCTCAACCCCGGAAGTGGATCGCCTAACCGCCTTGGCGCAGGCCACAGCAGGTGTGTATGGTGCCCGTATGATGGGTGGCGGCTTTGGTGGGTCCATTATCGCCTTGGTTGAACCCGACTTAGCCGCGACGGCACTGGAAGCCATTTTGGAAACCTATTCTGCGTATCTTGGCGGGCGGCCCGGGGCCTTTGTGGTGCGGGCAGCAGCCGGCGCTGGGGAAGTGCTATGACGGATCAAAAGCCACATCGGCGGCAAAACCTGCTGACGGGTGAGTGGGTGCTCGTGTCCCCACACCGGATGGGTCGCCCCTGGCAAGGGGAGACGGGAAACAGCGCAGCCCCTGAAGCACTGACCTATGATCCGGCGTGTTATCTGTGTGCCGGCAACACGCGTGTGGGTGGGGTAATTAACCCCGCCTATGACGGCGTTTGGGTATTTGATAACGACTTCCCAGCACTCTTGGGTCCTAACGGGGAAGCCAGCCCACCCGCCGATTCCATTTTGGTCACAGAGCCTGAGACCGGTGTTTGCCGCGTCATTTGCTATACGCCCGACCATTCCAAAACCATGGCCAGCATGACACGGGCAGAGATTAACTCTGTCGTGGAGGTTTGGACCTCGCAATGGCAAGAATTATCTGCCCGCCCGGACTTGGCTTCTGTCACCATTTTTGAAAATCGCGGCACCATGATGGGGGCAAGTAATCCCCATCCTCATGGCCAGATTTGGGCGACCTCTAGCGTGCCTAATGAACTCGCGATTGAAGTCGAGCGGCAGGCGGCATGGTTTGACAAGAATAGCTCACCCCTTTTGATCGATTATCTGGAACGAGAACTGGCTGAGGGCACCCGCATCCTGTGTGCCAATAGCCACTTTGTCGCTCTGGTGCCGTTTTGGGCGGCCTGGCCGTTTGAGACTTTGGTCCTGCCGCGCCGTCCATTGGCCGCCCTGGATGAATTGAGCGCAGAAGAACAAGGCGATCTGGCCGATATCTTGCGGCGTTTGACCGCCAGCTTTGACCGGCTGTTTGCTGCGCCTTTCCCTTACACAATGGGCTTACATCAGCGCCCGACTAGGGCCCGGGCCCCGGGTTTTGTGTTCCACATGCATTTTTACCCGCCGCTGTTGCGCTCGGCGACCGTTCGGAAATTCATGGTCGGCTTTGAAATGCTGGCAATGGCCCAGCGCGACCTCACACCGGAGGCCGCCGCTGAGCGCTTGCGGGCTGTTTTGGTCGACTGAGCGCGTTTTGATCCTTATGGATCAAAGTTGCGCGCTAAATCAAAACCAGCGCAAATTTAGATTTGCTCTAGGCGCTAGCCAAAGCAGGCTCTGCGCCCAAAGGCTCTGCCAAGCGGGTCAGCATCTCCTTGGGCACGACTTGCCAAATATTGCCGATCTCATTGGCCATATCATCCAAAATCCGCCGCCCTAAGGGTGAGCCAGTGGCTTGGACATGGCGTTCCAGCAATTCCGTGAACTGGCTTTCCCAATGCGGGCTACCAATCCGGCGCCAGACGACGCTGTCGGGGTTGATCAGCTTGGGCAAGCGGTTTGCGGGGTCCCAGACATAGGCCATCCCGCCTGTCATGCCGGCCGCAAAATTGTCGCCAACGGGGCCGAGTGAAATCACCAAGCCGCCGGTCATATATTCACAACCATTGGCCTCCATGCCTTCGACGACAGCTGAAGCACCTGAATTGCGCACAGCAAACCGTTCCCCCGCTTGGCCCGAGGCCAAGAGTGCGCCTGAGGTCGCTCCGTAAAGGCAGGTATTGCCAATGATCGCGTTCTCCTCAGGTCTCAGGCCAGAGCCCGAAGGCGGCCGCAAGACAATTGTCGCGCCCGAAAGGCCTTTGCCAACATAATCATTGGCATCGCCCACCACGTCCAAGGTCAGACCTTGCACGCCAAAGGCACCTAAGGATTGCCCGCACGAGCCTTCAAGACGTACGGTCAAGCGGCCTTCGGGCAGCGCGCCCATGCCAAATTTGCGCACAATGGCGCTCGATGACCTTGTACCGATGGCGCGTTGTACGTTGCGGACGCCATAAGCCAATTGCATCTTTTCTCCCCGTTCAAAGAAGGGGGCCGCATCGCGCAGGATTTGGGCGTCCAGCGTATCGGGCACTTCCACGCGTGGCTTATCGGTGCCGAAGCGGGTTGGCTTGGCCCCTTCAACGCGGACCAGAAGCGGGTTGAGGTCTAGGTCATCCAGATTTGCCGCCCCGCGGCTGACTTGCCGCAACAGGTCGGTGCGACCAACCACTTCGTTCAAGGTTTTAAAGCCGAGGCTAGCGAGGATTTCGCGCACGTCTTCGGCGATAAAGCTCATCAGATTGACGACCTTCTCGGGCGTACCGGTAAAGCGTTGGCGCAGCGCTTCATCTTGGACGCAGACGCCCACGGGGCAGGTGTTGGAATGGCACTGACGCACCATGATGCAGCCCATCGCGACCAAAGACGCCGTACCGATGCCAAACTCCTCAGCCCCCAGCATTGCCGCCATCACGATATCGCGGCCTGTCCGCAGACCACCGTCCGTGCGCAGCACCACATGGTCGCGTAGATTGTTGAGCGTCAGAACTTGATGGGCTTCAGCCAGACCTAATTCCCAGGGAATACCCGCAAACTTGATCGAGGTCTGGGGCGATGCCCCTGTGC
>JBEAVQ010000161.1:0-3718 GCA_041160865.1 Pseudomonadota bacterium
TCGCGGCCCGGATTGCCTCATAAACCAGCTATAGGCGCAGTAATTCATGGCAATTCATGAGGCGCAACAGAATTCACCTATTTTACGAATGATATCAGTAGGATAAAGCAAATAAACCCTCCTTTATCTTGCCTCTCCACTATTATTCTATCAAGCGTTCACGCTTTGCACCCTCTCTGAAACACAACGAAACTATACGAAACACGAAGCAACAGATGCGGCTGAGGCAGGTCTTGTGTGGCCAAGAAATGAGCATATTGCACTACGTAAAATAAATTTGTAGTGTAACAAAATGGCTGAAGTGCTTCCTCTCCAATTGATGACGCTCTACCAGGAGCTCGTTGATACGCATTTATCGCGTATGCCGAGCGCTGCCCCGACTGGTGCGCCCTTCAAACGCATCGTGCGAGGCAAAGCATATTGGTATGCAACTGACCGAACCGGTAGCAAGGTGGTTCAGCGATACATTGGTCCTGACAATGACAAGACCAAATTACGGTTGGTCGAGATTGAAGCACGCCGCGGAGCGACAGAAGCATTCGAGATACGCTGCCGCGACATGGTTGCGCAATTGCGTGCAGCGCGACTGCCTACGTTGGACGCCGCCAGTGGCAGTCTGCTGGCTAGCCTTTCGGCTCAAGGCGTTTTTGATTTGGGTGGCACACTGGTCGGGACAATGGCCTTTAGGCTTTATGATGCAGAGATAGGCAGGCGGGTCACGCGCATTGAGCCTGCGCTGACACAAGACATCGACATTGCGAGCTATCAGAATTTATCGATCGCCCTGGCCAATGACGCAGCGCTAAGCTTGAAGGATTTACCGATGGCTCTCGCTAAGTTTGGCTTAGAGGTTACGCCATCCATCGACCCTAAAGGCCGCAGCGGGCGCTGGCGGCGCAAGACCGGCGAGCCCGTGCTCGATTTTCTTGCCCCATCTTTTGACGAAAGCCAAGATCTCGTCTGGCTTGAAGCGTTAGGCGTGTGGGCGCAGGGCTTGGACTATCTGAATTATTTGTTGGCCGACCCCATTCCTGCTGTCGGCCTTTATCGCCAAGGCGTACTTGTCCGCATTCCTCGCCCGGAGCGTTTCGCCATTCACAAGCTTATCGTTGCGCAACAGCGCACCGGAGCGGGGATTGCGAAACGTCGAAAAGACTTGGGCCAAGCCCAAGCTCTGATAATGTCATTAGCTGAAGACAGGCCAGCAGAGTTGAAGCAGGCCTATGTAACGGCAATGGAGCAAGGTCCGTCATGGAGGGAAGCCATTGGCGCATCGCTAGCGATGGTTGGAGATGAGGCGCGCGCAGTTCTCGAGTAGTACTCATTAAATATGCTTGGCCGTGGCGTTTAGCCAAGTGCGCGACCCAAGCCTAGGCGCAAAAAAGGGCGAAGCTGTTAGGCTCCGCCATCGGGCGGTTTACTGCTCTGCAGTGGCCAGAACCGCGCTCGATGCTTAAAGCCGGGCGGATTGCTGGCGTATAGGGTGCGCTACCGGCCACAGCCTGTCGCCTTTCCGCCGACAACTAAGACATCGAACGGCTTCCGTGGAAGTTCAGCAATCAAAGCAATCAATCTGTCTGCATACTCTTGTGCGCAGGCCCACATCCCACCAGACCTTGTAGCCTTGGGCCTCAAACGCCTCCACGAACAGCTTCGCGCGCGCTTGGTCCTTACCTTATCGGAGAGGAAGGTGTCGGTCATGGCAAGGTCTCAATTCCAAGCTTGTTCGCCACAGCATCCAGAGCCTTGTCTTTTGTGGCGAGTTCACCGCCTTGGCGCAGCGCCAATTCTAAATAAGCAGCATCATAAACGCTGATCCCGTGCGACTTGGCCAATGACAAGGTCTCGTGCCAAGCCTTGGCAACTCCAACGTCGTCGGTTTTGATTGGAAGGGCTGCTAGGAGGGCCAATCGGATCGCACACTCACTTTCGTTGAGTCGGCCACGGCTTTGCGCCATCGTCATCACATTGCCTACTTCCCAATACCAAAGGGCGGGGACGATAGCACCGCCATCACGAACGCGGTCCAGCACAGCGTCGGCCTCTGGGCTGGCTTCATCTTCAAAGCACCATGCCATCGCGAGCGAACAATCAAGGATCAACGCCTTCACTTGCGACCCTCGTCGCGCAAGTCTTTCCAGTCTGCCTGTAAGGTCGTGCCCACCCGCAACGCTTTGAGCCGGTCAATTATCGCGTCCACGTCGTTACGCTCTGCGACGTCTGCCCTTACAAGCCGCGCGACGGCTTGGCCGTGGCGGGTAATCACAATGCTCTCGCCAGCCTCAACTTTGTCCAGCAAAGCGGAAAGATGCGTTTTGGCTTCAAATGCCCCGACGGTGATCATAGCCATGCTCCATTCCAACCAGAAATTTCAACTAGTTTAAATCATTTTTGCTTATCGGGCAACGCAACAAGAAAGCCACAGTAACGTCCATCATTGCCCGGTGTACTCTATATCTCTGGTGCCATCGGTTTCTTGAAGGCGGGCCTGAAGCGCTGGAAGCCAAGTTATCTGCACAAAACCGTTACAAGTCCTGACCATGCCCCCAGACCATCACGCACAAACCTCCCGCGGAGCGGGCTCGTTCTTCGGCCAGTTTCTGCCTAAAGCAGACATTCCGCTTTGCGCCAAGGAACGAACCCGCTCCGCGGGAGGGCGTGCTTGATTGGCTGGGCCTGTGGGATTTTGAGATTGCGATTTAGGTTGAAGAGGCGGGTTTAGGCTTGGACGTTGGTGGCTCCTTTAAGCAGATAGGAGCAACCTGTTATGACCCGAGCATTTCTACCAACCCCAGCCACATCTTTGCGCCAACGCATGATCGACGACATGAACGTGCTTGGATTTAAGGATAAGACCCAGCGTGGCTATGTACGCGTGGTGAGTGCCTTCGCCGCGTTTCTGGGAAGGTCGCCAGAGACCGCGACACCAGAAGATGTGCGGCGCTATCAAGTGCAAGCCTCGAAGGCTGGCGTGCCGATATCAGCGATGAACGCGCACGTTTCGGCGCTGCGGTTTTTATTCACCAAGACCTTGGATCGCCCAGATTTGGCCAGAAGACTGATCCGGGTGTCACGACCACGCAGCTTGCCTTGTGTGCTTAGCCCTGATGAAGTTGGCACACTTCTGGCTGCCACGACATGCTTAAAGCACCGTGCTGCACTTTCCATTGCCTATGGTGCGGGTCTGCGCGTCAGTGAAGTCGCTGCCCTCAAGGTTGGTCATATTGATAGCCAGCGGATGGTGATCCGCGTCGAACTTGGCAAGGGAGACCGGTACCGCAACGCTATGTTGTCAGACGATCTTCTAACGCTTTTGCGCGCATGGTGGCAGGAAGGGCATAAGCGAGGCGTGGTGTCACGTGATGGTTGGCTATTTCCCGGCATGGACCTTGAGCGACACATTTCAACACGCCAGCTCAGTCGTATTGTTCATGATACCGCAAAGGCTGCTGGCATCACCAAGCGCGTCAGTCCTCATACCTTGCGCCATAGTTTTGCAACCCACCTTCTGGAGAGCGGCGTCGACATCCGTGTGATCCAAGTGTTGCTCGGCCATGCCAAACTCGACACGACAGCTTTATATACTCAAGTTGCAACCTGCACCGTTCGCGCGATTACCAGTCCGCTGGATAAAGTCTTGGCCGCGATTGGTGATATTGAGCGGCTTCAAGCGAGGCCAGACAAGCGCTGACGGCTGAACCGCCATGCGCCCCTCTTT
>JBEAVQ010000162.1:0-3708 GCA_041160865.1 Pseudomonadota bacterium
CTCTGATGTGGCGCAAGACCGACTATGATGCGGAGACCGAGCACCTGCGGACCCGTCCGCTCTGGCAGAATTATCGGGTCCAAGCGGTCATATTGATTGGGATTACTGCCGTATTGGTCTGGATCTGGCGCTAGTGGATCGTTGGGGTGTCGCGGCCTAGCCTGCCGCCCAGTACGTCCTCTAAAACAGAGCGCAAGCCCCGCCAGGCATCGGCCACAACTGGCGAGCCTTCGCTTTCCAACTCACGTATTGTGCGATCAGCGACTCCAAGGGCTTCATCGCCATGGGCATCGACCAATGCCCACGCAATACGGGTCAGACTATCAACGGGAATTAGATTGAGACGCATGTGAGACCATCCTGTTCGACGATCTCACTTCAAGAAGCGTGCCAGCCAAATCTCTGATAAATTCAGCTATTTTGTTGGAAAACCTCAGAAAGGCTAGGCAATTCATGCCGCTTGCGCGGCACGAATGATCAATAGGATAAACTTAAAGCGCATCCTCGGAAGAGCGCTTTTGCAGCATGCGATCAAACATAGACCACACACCTTCTTCTCCGTGCCAATCGCCCTTGGTGGCGCCTTTGGAATATTCGGTGGCACGGGCCTCAAAGAAGTTGGCATGCTCCACGCCGTTCAACATGGGGCTGAGCCAAGGCAATGGATGCTCAGTCACGCCATAGACGGTGGGTAGTTCGAGTTGCGACAAGCGCCAATCAGCGATGTAGCGGATATAGGCTTTGATATCTTCAGGAACCATGCCTTGGACCGGGCCCATTTCGAAGGCCAAATCGATGAACTTGTCTTCCAGCTTCACCACGGTCTTGCAGCAATCGACAATATCGTCCTTGACCGACGCAGACAGCTTGCCGGTTTCGCGGGCATAGGTGTGGAACAATTTGACCATGCCTTCGCAATGCAAACTTTCATCACGAACCGACCAAGACACAATCTGACCCATGCCTTTCATCTTGTTGAAGCGCGGGAAGTTCATCAGCATGGCAAACGAGGCAAATAGCTGGAGGCCTTCGGTGAAACCACCAAACATCGCCAAAGTGCGCAACACATCTTCTTCGGTGTCGACCCCAAAGTCCTGCATATAGGTGTGCTTGTCGCGCATCGCTTCATATTCCATGAAGGCCGAGAACTCGGAATCGGGCATACCGATCGTCTCAAGCAGAAGCGCATAAGCGGCAATATGCACGGTCTCGATGTTGGAGAAGGCCGACAACATCATTTTGACTTCGGTCGGCTTAAAGACGCGGGCGTACCGCTCCATGTAATTGTCGTTCACCTCTACATCCGACTGGGTGAAGAAGCGGAAAATCTGGGTCAGCAAATTGCGCTCATTGTCGTTCAGACGGGTCGCCCAGTCTTTGCAATCTTCGCCCAATGGCACTTCTTCTGGCAACCAGTGAACTTGTTGCTGGCGCTTCCAGAATTCATAGGCCCAAGGATAACGGAATGGCTTGTAACTATGAGATGGTGTGACCAGTCCGACGCCTGTACCATTATCACCAAATGCCATTGACTGCCCCTATATCGTGTGTGTTTCGTGCTGTTTGCCCCTACATATAGATGGGAGCTTGGTTAAAACCAGCTTAACAACATTGCGCAAACACGAAACATTGATTCCCCGTTTCTGGCGACTTGTTCACAGACTTTTCTGCAAAATCACCACATCAAGATGGCGACCGAATTTGTGGCCGACATCACGCAGCACACCTACATCCTCAAAGCCCAAAGCCCGATGCAGGCCGATGGAGGCAAGATTGCCGCTGTCGCCAATGACGGCCAGCATTTGGGTATAGCCAGTCTCGGTGCAGCGGGCGATCAATTCAGCCAAAAGCGCCCGGCCTACGCCGTGGCCTATGGCTTCAGGGCCGAGGTAAATGGAATCCTCCACCGTGCAATTATAGGCTGGCCGCTCGCGAAACGCGCCAGCATAGGCATAGCCGATCACGCCCCCATCCTCGCCACAGGCCACCAACCACGGACTGCCGCGTGTGGCAATTTTGGTCATGCGGGTTTGGATTTCCGACAAATCAGGGGGGTCCAGCTCAAAGGTACCCGTGCCTGTTTTGACATGGTGAGCATAGATTGCTTGAATAGAGGCTGCATCCTCTAACGTGGCAGGTCGAATTGAATAGCGCATTGCAAGAGACTGCCACAAAAAAGCCCGTGGGTGCAATCACGGCGCGGCGTGGCAAACTCGTTTTAATGATAGTCTTGGCCTGCTTGGCTTGGGTTTTCTTAAATCTTGGCCTCGTCGTGGCGGCATGGATGCGGTCTTACTACGCCCCCATAGAGCCTGTGCCACAGGCTGCGTCCATCGATCTTCGATCCGACAAGACGGCACCTGGACGCACGATAACAATCATCGCCACAAAGCCGACCCCGTCGAAAGGCGATTTTATTGGCCACTTATGGCTTGAATGGCCAGAGACGCCGCCGCTGGCCCGGCCCGGGTCACGCGAAAGCGGCTATTATGCGAACGATCAGATCCAAGCGATCAAGGCGATGGCTGCAGCACTCATTCTGCCTTGGGGCACGGTGACGGGGCAAGATTTTGTGCCGGGCCTGATGAAGGCCGATGATGGCTGGTGGCGACATTTGCAAGTCCATGTTCGCGTCGATGAAGCCCGTTATCAGGCAGCCCTTGCGGTGGATCGGCGTTGGCGCACGGAGAACCGCTATCGCCTGCGGCCCAGCATGATCGGGCCTCATAACGGCAAGACCTTTGCCTGTCAGGACTATGTGTTTGATGTTGCCGCCGTTTTAGGGCTCGACACCGCCAAACGCAGCTGGACCGAGTTTCCCATGGGCTCGTTCATGCGCTTTGCCCGGATCAATAAGATCGCGATAGCCGGACAAGCAAACGGGCCCACCCAATAAGAGCAGACCCGCTGTAAGTATCAGTAGCGATGGCCCGTTATTGGCAGGCCAAGCACTCGTCGTAATTGGTCGGCGCGCTGCTTTCCATATCCACAACGTCCTCACCTTTATTGGCAGAGCCCGCGATTTGAGCGCGCTGGATAGACTTGGAGCGGCAATAATACAGGCTCTTGATGCCCTTCTCCCATGCCGACCAATGCAGCATGTGTAAATCCCACTTATCCACGTCGCCTGGAATAAAGACGTTGAGGCTTTGGCCTTGGCAGATATAGGGCGTGCGATCTGCTGCCAGTTCAATCACCCAGCGTTGATCCAATTCAAAGGCGGTCTTGTAGACCGACTTCTCCAGTTCTGTCAGGCACTCAAGATGCTGGACCGAACCTTCATTCTCAAGGATCGAAGTCCAGGTCGCATCATTATTGAGGCCCTTGGTGTCCAAGAGTTTTTCCAGATACGGATTCTTAACCGAGAAAGAGCCCGACAGGGTCTTGTGGGTATAGATATTGGCTGGGATTGGCTCAATGCCAGCACTGGTGCCGCCGCAAATGATCGAGATCGAAGCCGTCGGGGCAATCGCCAGCTTATGGGTAAAGCGGGCCATCACGCCTTGTTCGGCCGCGTCTGGGCAGGGCCCACGCTCTTGCGCCAGTTTCACCGAAGCCGCGTCTGCTGCTTGGCGCACTTGCTTGAAAATCCGCATATTCCAGCTTTTTGCCATGGCGCTTTCAAACGGAACACCTTGGGCTTGCAAGAAGGAATGTAGGCCCATGATGCCCAAACCAACCGACCGCTCGCGGAAGGCCGAATAGGTT
>JBEAVQ010000004.1:0-71630 GCA_041160865.1 Pseudomonadota bacterium
GGCCATTGCTGCCGCGGGCATAACGCTGCCGTGAATGAGGGGTTTACGGGCCTAAGCTATGGACGCAGCATCTTGCATGAGGATTGCGGGCCCGCCAGAGCCTAGACCTATCCAGGTGAATTGGGCTTGTGGATTAAGGCTTTAGGCTTTGACCCTATGCGTCAGACTCTCAAACCGCGCCCAAAGTAGACCTAACCGCCCTTGCCCTTGTTCTTGGCTTCTTTGGCTTCCCGCTCTGCCTTGGTAGGCGGTGGCGGGGCGCTGGCCTTGATTTGACGGGCCTGAAGAGCCAGAGCCTCGCCGCGGGCGCCTTCTTCATCTTCACATGAAACGCGATCCTTCAAGAGCGGGTCACGCCCGACGACGCAAAGACCGCTGGCGGCAACGCGGACATTGCCAACGCTATCAGCCGGGTCATTCGTATCGCGATTGAGCAGTTGGGATGAAACTTCGGCTTGGGCACGCGATTTGATCTCTTGCGCATAAAAGGATAGGGCCGCGCTCTCGCCCGACCGACCCATAGAGCCTGTTGCGCTAGCAAAGCGTTGAACGGAATCGGCAAAAGCGCGCGGTGAGATTTTGCCCGAGAAATAAAGCCGGCGAGCCAGTACGGCCTCTGCGCCAAAAAAAGTTTCGGCCGAGCGCGGATCGCGCTTCTCAAAGGCTAAAAAGCCCAACCGCTTGGATGCTTCCCAAGCAACGGCGTCGCCTGGTTCACCCGGTGGTGCGAGTGTTAGGGCGGTGCGAAAAGCAAGCTCGGCCTGACGTAGATCGCCGGTCGCACTGGCTGCTGTGCCCGCCTTGAGAGACACCCGCGCCGCTTCATCGGTGATGGGCGTGGGCGGGGTAGGTTCTGGTGTTGTGACTGGGGCTGGTGTCAAGACTTCAACGGCGGGGGCCGCAACCTCTTCAACGAGCACTGGTGCCGGTGTCGGGGGCGTTACCTTCTGAAGCACAGGGGGACGCTGGGTGCGCTTGGACTTATTCTGTTTCTGCCCTGCTGATTGCGCCAAGGCGAGGCTCCCCAAGGAAGCCACGAGACCGGCAAACAGGAAGAAGGTTGTTTTGGAAGCTTTCAAGTGACCCTCGGTTCTAGAGCGGACAAGCTGTTGCTCCTAATTAGTCAGGACTCACGGCAAGCGCCTGTGATTGACCACAATAGCGAACGAACGCTGCGACGCAACGCGCAACACGCAGAAGGGTCAAGAATCTCCTGCATAGTTTTGAAGTAAGGCCGCAACGTGGCGCTCAAGACTCTCCCATTTCTTGTAGGCCCGCACATCAGGCGACGCCTCTCGCCAGGCCTGCTGGAAAGCAGTTGCAAGGTCCCATTCCTCAAGGAGGTCTGCCAATTTGTAGAGCCGGATGCGAATGGTGAATAGCACAGCGCCCGTTTGGGGGAGCCTGCGAATGGTCTGACGTTCGACCCGCAAATGAAGCGCTTCCTTTGCCTCAGCAAGGGCCGCTGCCCACGCGGCATTGCGTAATGGCGTGCCATCGGGCGTATATCTCGCGTTACTCCACTGCACGGTCCAATTGTGTCGCTCTAGAACAAGCTCGTCCCGCAACAGCGAGAACACGCGTGAAATGCGGCCGCCGAGACCCGGATCGCCGCCCGGAACAGGTCGATGCAAGCCGAACAGGCTCTTACCAATCGCATCATGGGCAGAGAAAAAGGTTGGACTACACAAACAAAGGGCCGTGTTAGTCCAAACCCCATCGCGCATTTCCATTAGGACGAGGTCGTCTGAAACCAAACGACTGGCAGCAAATAAGGGAGGTTCGCCAGGATCAATGCGCAGGCCACAGGCGTGTGAAACAAGCTCGGCCGCTTCGATCTGGCCGGGGATAGAGCCCCTGATACTAGCAAAGACTGCGCCAGACTCCGCATCCATTAGCTCATTCTTTGGCCCGACCCAAATCGCCTGATCATCAGGCATCAACCAGTGCTGCATCTCAATTGGCGCCAAACCAACATCAAAGCGCGGCGGGCCCTGCTCAAACGGCAGAGGACGAGAGGAGAATAGTAGATCGGACACACCCTGTTGAAACCTGTCTGAGCGCAGGTTGCAAGCGGGCAGATGCGGTGAGACCCCTGCCCTACCTGACTAGGATAGTGTTACAATCAGGGTGCATTTTGCGGGACCAAATCATTCGGTCCAATAACCCGATTGGTGGACTTGCTCGGGTTGGCCCTGCTAGCTGGCGTAGCGCGTTGCCGGTAGGTCCAAGAATCCGCTTCATCCCCGCACACAGTAGCAAACACGCGTTGTGGCTTACCATCAGCCCCGATGCGTACATCTTCCTGCGTTTGGCAGGTAGAATCTGGGTTCACGTCCCCGCTGAAGATATCAGAGGTAACTTTTAGGCCTTGGTCCGGTGTCGACGCGCAATTTGGTGTAGGCTGCCCTGGAGTTACCACGCACAGATTTGACGGTCCGAACAAGCTTGCCGTCGGATCAAATGCTTCCACGTTGGCATCAGGCCCTGGTTGTTTCGCTGCAGGACCAGACCAATCAAGCGGCACGGCCCCATCCGGGGTCGAAATCGCATTCTTCAGCCCCGGCACAATCGGGCCTGTTTGCGAAGCCGTCGCTGGACCAGTTTGTGAATCTGGTGAAAGGGGCGACGTAGCCGATAGAGCAACCATCATAAGGGCCAAAAAGTGAGTCAAAGCAAAAACCCCTCATGCACGGGACGACGAGATAGCAGATTGGCTGGAAGATGCCTGCGAAGTCTTACTTTGACGTGAATGCAGACTTGGATTGGGAAGTCGGTGCGCAAAGGGGTCTTCCAATTTGATCTCTGGGCGTGGTTGGCTCAACTGATGAACAGACAAATCACCCCGTAACAAGGCCCGAACAGCTGCCTGGACCCGATTGACCACGCCCAGTTTGCGCGATGCATTGCCCAAATGAACCTGGACGGGCCGCGCAGTCACCCCTGTCACCACCCCGATCTCCCAATTGGTTTTACCGTCCAAAACCCAATGCAAACATTCAATTTCGCGACTGGTCAGATGCGCAGACTCGGCGGGTTGAAACAGGGCAACTGCCGTGAGGCGGCGGACGCGCTGGTAAAATGCCATAGCAATATGGCTCAGCACCTCCTCATTATCCGGGTCAAGGTGAAGCGGCCGTGGCGCTGCAAACATCATGATTGCCACGCAGCCTTGAGGGCCATGTACGGGCGTGGTGATGCCGTCTTTAAACCCCTGCAGCCATCTGGCTTGCACAAAGTCGCGATGTTCGGGGCTTCGGGCAGATGCAAAGGCGCGCCACTACTGGACAGAGCCTGCGCGCTGAATAGCTTGATTGCGGGCCGGACCGGTCCAGCAGCTGGGCTCTGTTGCATATTGGCGTCGCCAAGCGGGATCAAAATTGCCAAAATTCAAGAGGCTGGTGGGATTCAACATGGGATTATGGGGCCTTGGGGCCAGTTGATACCAGCTAAAGCCACACGCTGTGGCATAGGTAGTTAGGATGTGGTGGAGGTCGCCTTCACGCCTTGCGGCACGCAACTTTAGTAAAACCGCGGCAGTTAGGCTTTGAATCTGAGTCATCGCCGTCTCCGTTTGTGTCGCACTCTTTTGGTGCATTTATAAGGTTTATCATTTTAGATAGTTATTGATGATGGCGATAAGGGGGCGTTGTGTGCTTCCTCCGTGGCATGGGAGCACTCTCAATGAAAATCGCGGCTATTGGCGAAGGCGCGTGTGGTCCGCTGTTGAGCTAAGGCGCGATTGTTGGCTTGGGTCAGCTTTGGATCTTCGCGTGGGCTTTGATGCTCGTCGGCGCGTGCCAGCGCTTGTGTGAAGGGGCGACTGCCGTCGGATAATTCAGCCAGACGATGGTTCAAATTCGTGACCCGGTCAGCGATCACATGAATGACGCAGTGCTCCCGCTGGAGCCTTCCTCGAATGCCCATGAATTTTGCGGCCAAAGTCTCGCGACGAAACCGCTCAAAAATCTTAGGCCAAACGATGATATTGGCAGAACCTTCCTCATCTTCGAGCGTCACAAACAGCACGCCTTTGGCCGTGCCGGGTTTTTGACGGACCAAAACAAGCCCCGCAACATCCACACGCGCACCATTAGGGGCGGTCTTGAGCGCTTGGGAAGTCACAAAACGCTTCTCTGCCAATTCAGCGCGGAAAAACGACACCGGATGGGCTTTTAAGCTGAGGCGCAGACGGGCGTAATCGTGGACGACCTGCTCACTTAGCGGCATTTCTGGTAGGGCCGGGTCGACTTCTGGCCCATACTCGCTGGCATGCTCAAACAAGGGCAAGGCATGCTCTGCCAGGCCTTTGGCGCGCCAAAGCGCTTGGCGACGATCCAGCTGTAAGCTCCCCATCGCATCACCATCGGAAAGCAAATCCATCGCCCGGCCATTCAGGCGGGCACGCCGTTTCAGGTCTTCGGCATCAAGGAACCTTCCACCCCCAGCCCGCGCCGCCACCAAGCGCGCCGCATCAGCCTCTTTGAAACCCTTAATCTCCCGCAAACCCAAGCGCACGGCTTTACGGGTCTGCCCGAGACGCGCTTCGAGCAAATTGTCCCAATCCGAAAAGCCGACATCTGGCGGCAAAACCTCCACGCCATGCTCCTTGGCATCGCGTACCAATTGGGCAGAAGCATAAAAGCCCATCGGCTGCGCATTGAGAATGGCGGCGAGAAAAACCTCTGGCCAATGCTTCTTCAGCCAAGCCGATACATAGACAATCAAAGCGAAACTAGCTGCATGGCTTTCGGGGAAGCCATATTCGCCAAAGCCTTCAATCTGACGGAAACAACGCTCGGCAAAGTCTTGCTCATAGCCATTGGCCACCATGCCATCAACCAAGCGTTTGCCAAATTCATGGATGATGCCAACTTTGCGAAAGGTTGCCATAGCACGGCGCAAACGGTCGGCTTCAGAGGGTGTAAAGCCCGCAGCAACAATGGCGATGCGCATAGCTTGTTCTTGAAACAAGGGCACACCAAGGGTTTTGCCCAAAACGTCTTCCAGCGCCTTAGAGGGAAAGGTGACCTTCTCTTGGCCCTGACGACGGCGCAAATAGGGATGGACCATATCGCCCTGAATAGGTCCTGGGCGCACAATGGCGACTTCAATCACCAGATCATAAAAGGTACGCGGGCGCAGCCGGGGCAGCATCGACATTTGCGCCCGGCTTTCAATTTGAAACACGCCGACCGTGTCCGCCGCACAAATCATATCATAAACGGCAGGGTCTTCAGCGGGAATATCGGCAAGGCCAAGCCGGACGCCATAATCATGCTCTAAAAACTCAAAAGCGCGCGCGACGCAGGTCAGCATGCCCAAGGCCAACACATCAATCTTCAAAATCCCCAGAGCATCCAAATCATCCTTGTCCCACTCGACAAAGGTACGATCTGGCATGGCCGCATTGCCAATGGGTACCACTTCATCGAGTGGTCCGCGCGTGATGACAAAGCCGCCGACATGCTGGGATAAATGGCGGGGAAATCCATGCAGCGTGCGGGCCAGCATCATGGTCTGCGCAATCACCGGGCTCGTAATGTCCAGACCAGTCATCTTGTGAATTAGGGCAGGATCAACCCCACCCCGGCCCCAGCCCCAGACAGATTTGGCCAAGGCCTCTTGCGTATCCCCGCTCAGCCCCATCACTTTGCCAACTTCCCGCAAGGAAGAGCGGCCGCGATAGGAAATCACCACCCCGGCAATGCCCGCCCGGTGGCGGCCAAATTTGTCATAGATATATTGGATCACCTCTTCGCGGCGCTCGTGCTCAAAGTCGACATCAATATCGGGCGGTTCTCGCCGCTCTGCTGATATGAAGCGCTCAAACAAAAGATCCACACGGATGGGGTCTACGGCGGTGATGCCGAGGCAATAACACACTACCGAATTGGCTGCTGAGCCCCGGCCTTGGCACACAATCCCTCGGCTGCGCGCAAAGGCGACAATGTCATAAACAGTCAGAAAATAGGGCGCATACTGGAGCTGTTCGATGAGCGCATATTCATGATCCAAGGCAGCCCGCACCCGCTCTGGAACCCCGTCAGGATAGCGACCTTGCGCGCCCAACTCACTCAAACGCATTAAACTATCCATCGGGGTTTCCCCCTGTGCTACAACTTCATCGGGATATTCATAAGCCAGTTGATCAAGAGAGAAAGTGATCGCGTCAAAGAGTTTCTTTTGTGCCTGAAGACAATCTTCAAACCCTTTGAAGAGACGGATGATTTCATCAGGATTTTTTAGGCATCTTTCGCTATTTTGCAGGCGCAGATAACCCGCTGCCTCCAATGTGGTTTTGGTACGAATACAGGCCAGAACATCGGCCAGAAGCCGCCGTTCTGAGCTGTGGAACAGCGCATCCATGGTGGCAATCAAGCGCCCGCGCGTGCCTTGGACTAAACGGGTCAGAGCGGCCAGACGTTGAAAGTCTGTGCCATTGAAAGGCCGAGTTGCCGCGACATAAAGATCAGCGGTTAGAGGTGCGTCGGCCAAGTAGGCTTGGGCTTGCTCTAACCAAATTTGCGTGAGGATGGGTGGCGGCACAAGAATAGCGCAAGCCCCTTCCATGGCGTCCAGCACATCGGCCTTCTCCAGCGTGCAACTGCCCTTGCGCGAGCGGCGGTTGCCGCGCGTCAAACAGCGGGTCAGCCGGCCCCAAGCCACCCGGTCTTTGGGATAAAGGACGGTCTCGAACCCATCGACATCAACCAAGCGGGACCCAACAATCAGTCTAAGACCTGCTTCTTTGGCTGCCACATGAGCCCGGACCACACCTGCGACCGTATTGATATCAGCCACGCCCAAGCCTTGCAGACCAAGGCCATGGGCTGCCCACACCATTTCATCGGGCTGGCTCGCCCCTTTCAGAAACGAGAAACTGGTTGTGGCCAAGGGCTCAAAGATGCGCATGGCCGCACCTGAGTTTTATCGGGAATAAGCAGAGAGGCTTCATGCCGCACTCCCATGCACATACCATTTGGGATGATCGACTTTGCCGGGCAAGCCTTGGCGGTAGAGCCAGAAGCGACGCCCTTCAATCGTCTCAATGCGATAATAGTCACGGTCATGGGTCTCGCCACAGGCAATACGCTCCGGCCCTTCGGCGCAAGCGACTTTGAAGGCTAAAGCGCGCCAGCGAAACAGACGAGGTGGGCCGTCTGGCACTTCGGCAATGGCATCAATCGGTTCGGCACGCTCCAACAGCAAAGCAGGGCGGCGCGCCGCCAAGGCTTCGGGGAAGCGGCTGACCTGTGGTCGTCTATCGGCAACAGCCACAGGGCGAACGGCCTGTTCGGGTACCCAATGGGCCACCGCCTCCATCCGCGTCACCCGTCCAGCGCCTAAGCGGGCGGACAGACGGTCGGCTAGGCGATGTAGCGCATCAGCACTGGCCAAGGCAGCAGCAGCGACTGGGTCCAAGTCCATGACTTGGCCCTCCAGCACTTCCACCACGGGCGCACAAATTTCAACCAGATCAACCCCAAAGCCCAGATCGAGCCCGGCCCCATTGGCCTCTGCATCAATCCGTTCACACAAGACCTTCGTCCACAAAACCGCATCGCGATGGGCGCGCCCGGACTTGCCAACAAGCTGTAAGACAACCCCATCCACACGGTAGAGATTTAGAACCAAACGGCGTGCGCCTTCATTATAGGAGTCCAAAAGCGTGCATATCTCCCCCGCAGCCTTCGCCCCCGCCAGCTCAAGGCCATGACGGGTCATCAGTGGTTCGGCCAAGCGCAAGCGGATACGCCGCGGGATGATCTCGGCAACCGGGTCGATGGCCTCTTCCTCAAGCCCACGGGCACGGTCCAAAGCGCGCACCAGCTCAATGCCAAACCGTCTCGCCAAGGCCGCCGACGATTGGGTGGCGACTTGGCCAATGGTTTTCAAGCCCAAGGCCCGCAAGCCTGTGGTCGTACCGTTTGGCAGGCGCAAAGCCTCAACCGGCAAAGCCCCCACCAAGGCACGCAAAGCCGCGCCATCCGGGGCACTTAAGCCATGGCGCGCCTCTGGCGCAAAACGTGCCAAAGCAAAGGCCGCGCCGGGTGTGGCGGCACAAGCTGCACGCGCTGTCAGACCCAGAGCCTGCATTTTGATAACCATATCAGCCAGCATGGCGTCCTCTCCACCAAACAAATGGGCGCAGCCGGTGATGTCGAGGAAAAGCGCATGGGTGCCCTCAAGCCCTTTGACTAGGGCACAATAAGGGCTCCACCGCATGGCCCAACGCGCCAAAGCGATCAGATCATCGCCCTCCCCCACAGGGTCACTGTCGGCAACACAAATATCTGTCACCAAAGCCTTGGCCCCCGCCAGCATCATGCCAGAGGACAAGCCTGCTTCTTGAGCGGTACGATTGAGGGCAATAAGGCGGATCCCCCCCGCACTGCGCGCAACCGTCGCACAGGGTTTGGTCCGCGAGAAACCTCCGCCCCCCGCCTCAAGCCCCTTCGCCTTAAGCAGAGAGGCGTTGCGGCTGAGGCGATCGGTTGGCCAACGTGGCAGGCTGATACAGGCTATGCGTCGCATCATCATACTCCAAATCAAAGGATTGTGGACGCGCACCATTGCGGGCACGCTCAAGGTGAAGTCTCCAAGCCGGAGGGCCAAGCCCCGGCAGCGCCGTGCCCAGTGCCACAGGTCGGCATGGGCGACTGGCCAGCACCAGTCGCGCACGCGCCGGCGCAAAAGCAGAGGTGCGCAGTCCTTGAACGGCCAAGACCAAGCTATGGGCCTGTTCCGCCGCTAGTTGCACCCGCCGTGCCCCGGCAAGACTAAATCCGGCCTTTGGACCAGACACAGCCAAAACACCGGCCAAGCCAAAGGTTCGTGCTGCTTCCTCCAGACAGGTATGAAAGCCTTTCACATCCGGCGCACGCACCAACAAAATCCGCGATGGACACACGCCGAGCTTCTGCAAACCCGGCCCGTAAACCTGCCCCCAAGCAAGACCCCACCCCTGCCCGCGACTGGCATCTTCAATCACCACCATATCACCCGAGCGCTGTTGCAGCGCCTTAGCCATACAGGCGAAAGCAAAGTGCAGACTGGCTGGCTCATCCATGAAAGCAGCAGGAACCACTTCGGTTACACCGCCCAAAGCCAACCCGCCGCCTAAGGCCGCGTCCAACATGTCTGCGCCTGTTGGCAAACAACTCAATGTCGGGCGCCCGTCTGTTTCAATGGCCCGTATCTGGGTGCGCAACGCGGTCAAATCCGGTCTCATGGCAAAAAATCACACACCTCTTCATTTTTATGTTCTTGATTTGTTCTAATCACGAAGATGCTGATGAGTCGAGTCAGAAATCTGGTGCCTTCCCGCAGACACGTCCGGTAATGACGTAAGACATGGCTGCGCTTTAGGTGTCGATACCGCAAATCGCGAAAAATCGTCTTGAAACGGCAATTTAACTCAACGGAAACACCATTCGGTATATACATCATCCCAATCTTTAGGATGGCCGCATGAAATCGATCCCCAGGCTACTGACAGTGACCTTTGCTATTCTGCTTATGGCAGCAGCATCGGCATGGCAGTTTGCCTCCTATCGCGATATCAACACGCGCCAGATTTTGTTCACCGAAGCTACCGGCGAGATCAATCGGATCGACGAAGTCTTGACCATGTCCGCGCTAATGTATGCCACGACAGCCGAGCCAAAATGGGCAAAGCGTTACGACGAGAATGCGCCGCTTCTTGAAGCAGCCATAGTCAAAGCCATCACGATCGGCCCCACGGGCGTGATGGAAAATCTCGGCGAAGTCGAGCTAGCCAATACCAAGCTGATTGACCTTGAACGCCTCGCCTTTGCCCTGGTCGCCGACGGCAAAAAGGAAGACGCTCTCAAAATTCTCTCGTCGCAAGACTATGTTGATCAAAAAGCCACTTATACACGTGAAATCAAAAAGGCCTTGGATTCTGGTTCCGCCGATATTCAATCCGCCAAAGCGCGCATCCAGACCGGGTTTATGGTCACAATCATTCTGGTTGGCATTGCTTTCATTTTGATATTCGAGCTTTGGCGACAAAATCGCGAGATCGTCCAAAAAGAAAAGATCCGCTATCGAGAGTTTGCACGCTTTGCCGAATTGGCGCGCAACCCCGTCATACGCACCAATCAAAAGCGCGAAATCATTTGGGCGAATGACGCCTATCTTGCGCTAACAGGCTATAGCCGCGAAGAAGTTATTGGCAAAAAGCCAAGCCAATTGAACCTTGCTCCAGAAGCTGATGCTGAACAAGTCGCCCAATTAATCCGCGCCCTCGATCGGGGCGAAGCGGCCAGCGCCACACTTTTGAACCGCAGCAAAACCGGCCGCAATTATTGGATCAATCTCGACATCCAACCGCTCTATGATGACCAAAACCAACTTGAAGGATTTCAAGCGATTGAAACCGAAGTTACCGATCTGGTCGAAGCCCAACGTCGCGCTGATGATGCGTTGGCCAATCTCAATGCCTATCAATCTGCCCTCGACGAGCATTCCATCATCTCAGTCGCCGACCAATTTGGCCGCATTGAGTTCGTCAATGACCGTTATTGCGAGATCAGCGGCTACAGTCGCGGAGAATTGATAGGGCAAAGCTATAGGTCCGTTCAGTCTGGCAAGCATGATCCATCCTATTTCCAGGACATGCGCGACACGATCAATGCTGGTCAATCTTGGCGGGGCGAAGTGTGCAACCGTGCCAAGGATGGTTCAGAATTCTGGGTCGACGCAACGGTTGTGACTTTACCGGCAACGCGCACCGAAGGCGCACGCTTTGTCAGCATCCTTTACGACATCACCGAGCGTAAACGCACCGAAACAGAACTCTTAGCAGCGCGCGAGCAGGCCGAAGCCGCCAATCGTGCCAAAAGTAGCTTCTTGGCCAATATGAGCCATGAAATCCGCACTCCTTTGAATGGAGTTATCGGTGTAGTTGGGGCATTGGCGCGCACACAATTGACGCAAAACCAGCGCGAAATGGTTGACCTGATCCAATCATCTGGCGAAACGCTCGAATTACTTCTGTCGGATATTCTAGATGTGTCCAAGATTGAGGCCGGCAAATTCACGCTACAGCCTGAACCCTTTGACCTACACGAAGCTATTGAAGCGACAGCCCAAGTGATGGGCATACGGGCTGAGGAAAAAGGCCTTGGCTTCCATGTCCGGTTTGGTCCATGCACCGAAGGCTTGTTTGAAGGCGACCGCATACGCGTGAAGCAGATTGTATCGAACCTAGCCTCAAATGCGGTGAAGTTCACCCAAAAAGGTCAAATCGACATCAGTATCGCAACTACCGATAAAGCAGATGGATCATGCGAAGTCATGATCAGCGTGAAAGACACAGGCATCGGCTTTGACGAACAAACCAAGCAACGGCTGTTCGCGCGGTTTGAGCAAGCGGACGCCTCCATAACCAAGAATTTCGGCGGAACAGGCTTAGGATTATCGATCTGCCGCACCTTAACCGACATGATGGGCGGGCAATTCCTAGTTGCCTCTGAAGCCGGTATTGGCAGCCTATTCTCCGTCATTCTGCCTTTGCCACGGGTAAAGCTTGACGCTGCTCAAACCGGCACAAACATTGCGCCGAGCAAGACCTTAACAAACCTATTGCCGCACGCTGCTAGTGGGTCGATCCTGTTGGCAGAAGATCATCCAGTCAATCAACGCGTGATTGCGATGATCCTTGAGCCTCATGGAATCGCCTTGACGATCGCCGAGAACGGCGCAGAGGCCGTTGAGATTTGGCAGAATGCACATTTTGATCTTGTGCTGATGGACATGCAAATGCCGATTATGGATGGCCTTTCAGCGACAAAGAGAATCCGCGAGATTGAACGTAGCAACGGCTTGCGGCGCACGCCAATCGCCATGGTAAGCGCCAATGCGATGAAAGAACACATCACCCAGTCCTTTTGGGCTGGCTGTGATTTCCATATCGCGAAGCCCGTCACGCCTGAGGCCTTGCTCAAAGGTATAGATGCGACACTGGAGGCCTGTGAGGCAAACGAACACACAGGCAGTTGCAAGGCAAAGACCAAAGCCTAAGCTACTCGCGATTTGTGCTGGATTTTCGACATCAAGAGTTAGGCATTCTCTAGAACGGGATATCGTCCTCAAGGTCAGCCGCAAAGGAGCGCTTCTCGCCTGAAACCGCGCGAGGTGCCGACGATCCCCCGCCAAAGCCAGCGCCATTGCCGCCTATTGAACGGCCACCGCCAAACCCACCTTCAGAGCGGTCTTCGACCATGTCGCCGCCACCGGAACGACCATCCAGAATGGTGATTTCGCCTTTGAACCGGCCAATGACCACCTCGGTTGAATAGCGCTTTTGGCCGGCTTGATCGGTCCATTCACGGGTCTGTAACTGGCCCTCAACATAGACCTTGCTGCCTTTTTTGACGTAATTCTCGACGACTTTTACCAGATTGTCGTTGCGCACAACGACACGGTGCCATTCGGTCTTTTCCTTTTTTTCGCCCGTTGCTTTGTCGTTCCAGCGCTCGCTGGTTGCGACCGAAAACTCTGCGATGCGATCCCCGGACGGAAAGGACTTAATCTCAGGGTCGCGCCCCAAATTTCCAACCAAGATCACTTTGTTCACGCTGCCCGCCATTGCCCTTACTCCGTCTTTTTTACCGCTAGCGACTCATCTTATCGCGCCTCGGCATCGTATCCATTTGAAACTGACGCTACAGGTCTCATGTTCAAACCAGAAGAGAGGGGCGACACTCAAACCGCCTCGCCTTGTGGATAAGCATGTAAATCTGTGCATGCCGTGGACAAGAGCAAGATGTTCACATAATGTTCTATTCGTCAAGCTGGTTGGCACGCGCTAATCAGGGCGACATTGTTTTTACCTTGGGGCTTCTCGCTCTAGGGTTTGCATAATCAAGGTCACACATGTCTGAATCGCCTGTTATCCGTGTGCGTGGCGCGCGCGAACACAATTTGAAGAATGTCACAGTTGAGATCCCTCGCGGTGAGTTGGTGGTTATTACAGGCCTATCTGGGTCAGGCAAAAGCTCTCTAGCCTTTGATACAATCTATGCTGAAGGCCAAAGACGTTATGTCGAAAGCCTTTCCGCCTACGCGCGACAGTTCCTAGAGCTGATGCAAAAGCCGGATATGGACTCGATTGAGGGCTTGTCGCCTGCCATCTCAATTGAGCAAAAGACGACTTCGAAGAACCCGCGTTCAACCGTCGGCACGGTGACGGAGATTTATGATTATATGCGTCTGTTGTGGGCCCGCATTGGTGTACCCTATTCGCCTGCGACTGGCCTGCCGATTGAGAGCCAGACGGTAAGCCAGATGGTGGACAAAATTACTGTCCTGCCGGAAAGCACGCGTCTATTCCTATTGGCCCCCGTTGTGCGCGGCCGGAAGGGTGAGTTTAAGACCGAATTCAAAAGCTGGATCAAGCAAGGCTTTGTGCGCGCGAAGATCAATGGCGAGTATTTTGAGCTAGAGAATGCCCCTGATCTCGACAAGAAACTAAAGCATGACATTGACGTAGTGGTTGACCGCATTGCGGTTCGTTCAGGCATCGAACAACGTCTGGCGGAAGGCTTCGAGACTTGCTTGCGCCTTGCAGATGGCATTGCTCTGGCTGAATATGCCGATGAAAAGGATGAGAAGGGCGTCGCACGACGGATGCTGTTTTCGGCGAAATTTGCTTGCCCGGTCTCCGGCTTTACGATCCCAGAGATTGAGCCACGCCTATTTTCATTCAACAATCCCTTTGGGGCCTGCCCGACATGCGATGGCTTGGGCGTACAGCTCAAATTTGACCAAGAGCTAGTGGTTCCAGATTCCAGCAAGACTTTGAATGATGGCGTAATTGCACCGTGGGCGAAGGGAGCATCGCCGCTTTATACCCAAACCTTGCAAGCCTTGGCCCGTCATGCCGAAGTTGCGTTAACGACCCCTTGGACGAAACTTCCCGAGAGCTTTAAAAAGCTCGTGCTCTATGGATCTGGCACGGAGAAGGTGAAGTTCGTCTATGATGATGGTGCGCGGCGGTATGAAACCACAAAAACCTTTGAAGGCGTGATCCCCAATTTAGAACGGCGCTGGCGGGAGACTGACTCAGCGTGGTCGCGCGAGGAATTGGGCCGCTATCAGTCCGCCCAGAAGTGCCCAACCTGTGACGGCAAGCGATTGAAACCCGAAGCACTGGCGGTGCGGGTCGGGGGCGAAGATGTTTCGGTGGTATCCTCTCGTTCGATCCGGGGCGCCCGTGACTGGTTTGTCGATTTAGAAAGTCGACTGACGCCGAAGGAATTGGAAATCGGGACCCGAGTTTTGAAAGAGATTAAAGAACGCCTGCGCTTCTTGGTCGATGTCGGCTTGGATTATCTCACTTTGCATCGTGGTTCGGCGACCCTTTCAGGTGGTGAGAGCCAGCGCATTCGACTGGCCAGCCAAATTGGCTCGGGGCTTACAGGCGTGCTCTATGTGCTGGATGAGCCGAGTATCGGATTGCATCAGCGCGACAACACGCGTCTACTCACCTCGCTGAAAGGTCTGCGCGACCTCGGTAATAGCGTCATTGTGGTTGAGCATGATGAAGAAGCGATTCTGACGGCAGACCATGTGCTCGACATGGGGCCGCTGGCCGGGATTCATGGCGGCCAAGTGGTCGCCCAAGGCAAGCCTGCCGATATTGAAGCGACCAAGGGTAGCCTGACCGGTGCCTATATGCGCGGGGAAAAATCCATCCCGATTCCGCCGAAGCGTCGTCGGCGTAATCCCAAGAAATTCCTCCGCATCGAAGGGGCCTCTGGCAATAATCTCAAAAATGTCTCGGTCGATATTCCGTTGGGGATTTTTACTTGCGTTACGGGCGTTTCAGGCGGGGGAAAATCCACTCTAATTCTGGAGACACTCTACAAGGCCCTCGCCCGTCGCTTGAACGGGGCGAATGAAGTACCGGGTCCGCATAAGGCATTGGAAGGCCTCCACCACCTCGACAAGGTGATTGATATTGACCAGAGCCCGATTGGCCGCACGCCGCGGTCCAATCCTGCCACTTATACCGGTGCCTTCGGTCCAATCCGTGACTGGTTTGCTGCGCTGCCAGAGTCAAAAGCGCGTGGCTATGGCCCAGGCCGGTTCAGCTTCAACGTCAAAGGTGGTCGCTGTGAGGCCTGCCAAGGCGATGGCGTGCAGAAGATCGAAATGCACTTCTTGCCAGACGTCTATGTCACCTGTGACGTCTGCCACGGCCAACGCTATAATCGAGAGACTTTAGAGGTCACCTATCGCAACAAATCCATCGCACAAGTTTTGGATATGACGGTGGATGAGGCTGCGGGCTTCTTCCAAGCCGTTCCCTCGATTCGCGACAAGATGGAGACTTTGGTGCGGGTCGGACTAGGCTATGTCAAAGTCGGTCAGCAAGCGACCACCCTGTCTGGGGGTGAAGCCCAGCGGGTAAAGTTGTCCAAGGAATTGTCCCGCCGCGCTACGGGGCGAACGCTCTATATTCTCGATGAGCCCACGACCGGATTACATTTTGAAGATACGCGTAAGCTGTTGGAAGTTCTGCAAGAATTGGTGGATCAGGGTAATAGCGTCTTGGTCATTGAGCATAATTTGGACGTGATCAAAACGGCCGATTGGCTGATCGATCTGGGACCTGAAGGCGGCGATGGCGGTGGCTTGATTGTTGCCGAAGGTACTCCTGAAGAGGTGGCCTTGGTCGCAGGCTCTTGGACCGGTCGCTATCTCAAAGAGACCTTGCTTAAACACGAAGAACGCCGCCTCGCCCAAGCCGCACGCATGGCCCAAGAAGCAGAAGGGGAAGCCAAAGTTTAAGGGGTGGGCTTCTGGCTCGCTTCGACGCCGTTCCAGACCCGCAGGTTGAAATCAGTTCGTTCATTTTCGCGGGCAGTGAGGATCGTGAGAGCCCAGAGGGCGGTGATCAAGGCAATGATCAGCCATCCCCAAACGGTGCCGAAAAAGCGCAAAAATCTCATGGCTTGGGCTCCGCCGTGTCAGAGACCAATCGGCCTTCTTCCAATGCGATCACGCGACTGGCGAAGGGCACCAAGCGATCATCATGCGTGGCGCAAAGGATGGTTGCGCCTTGTTGTTCGGCAGCCGCGCTCAGTAGTCTAGCGACCATGACGGCATTGCGGCCATCTAATGCCGATGTGGGTTCGTCGCAGAAGATGAAGGCTGGTCGCTTTGCCAGCATGCGGGCGATAGCCACCCGTTGGTTTTGGCCACCAGACAATTGACTGGGCTTAGACTGGGCGCGGTCTATCAGACCAACTAGGTCCAGATAATGGGATGCCCTTGCCTTCGCGTCTCCGGCGGGGACGCCCAAAAGCCGTAATGGAACAAAGACTTGCTGCCAAGCTGTCAGCGATGGAAATAGCCCCGGGGTTTGAAAGACATAACCACAATGCTGGCGACGAAAACGTTCGGCAGAAAGCCCTCCCTGGCCCCAAACATCCCTCCCCTTAGCGATCACCACGCCACCCTCTGGTCTTTGAAGTCCAGACAAGGCCGCCAGCAAACAGGACTTGCCCGACCCACTTGCCCCTTTGAGCAAGGTAAGGCTTCCCTGCTCCACACAGAATGACACATCATGCAATGCGTGCACTTTGCTGGCACCGCGTCCAAAAGACTTGGAAATTGCCTGTGCGGACAGGATAGGACCTTCTGTCATCGCAACAACTCAACAGGCTTGAGGCCAAAAATGGTGGGCAAACTCATCATGCCCGCAAGGCAGGATGTCGCGAGAATGGCACCTGTCACCATTGGGACATGTGCCGGATAAAGCAGGATATAAACGTCGGCTTTCTCTAGAACCAATTGGCCGACAAGGCCGCCGGAAAGGGCAAAGGCAGATGCGATGAGGCCGATCCAAACAGTCTGCTCTAGCACCAGAAGAGCAACCCGCCACTTTGGCACGCCCATGGCCAGCAAAGTGGCAAACTCAACGCGTTGGCCTGCCATCATGGCATGAATGGCTTGCGAGATGATCAAGAGAGCGATCAACCCAACAACAATAGCCAAATAGAGGAAGGCACGAATGTCGCGATTTCGCTTCAAGGAATCCTCTATTACTTTTTGAGTCAATCGCTCGCGACTCATAACCTGCGCCCCAAGGGAGTTTAGTTCGCGGTTAAGGCCAGCAATCGCTTGGCTAACTGATTTGCCGTTCTTAGGCGCGACCAAGATCGAATAGACTGGTGTTTCAAGCTTCTGATCTAAAGTCTGATTCAAAACATCCAAGGTCTGCCGAGAGATCACGCTACCACCTGGCCCCAAATTACCATCCATGAGCCCGACAACACGAAACTGAACCCCCTCTCGTTCAACTTCGTCGCCCAAGCCAAGCCCGGTCGCACGCGCGTCCTCTTCCGTTAGCAGAACCGAATTTGGTAGTTGGAGCAGTCGCTTAGCCTCCACAGGCATAATTTGTGGTGCTGACAGTGCCGGTAAGATTGGGTCGATGACATTAACCCTCAAGCCTTCACCGCCGGGCGATCTACCCAGATAAGCATGTTTTTGTCGGATAACCTCAAAGTCGCCTACAAAGGCACTTCGACCGACCTGCGCGATCACGGCTTCAGGTATTTTTTCATATTGTTCAATATCTTGCCTCTCTGACAAAACAACAATTGGCGCGGTGGCTTGGCGTTCTAGCAGCGCATAACGCGACAAAAAATAGTTCGACAGCCCAAGCTGAAGATAGATAGCAATGCCTGCCAAGATTAGCGTGAGAATGGCGAACCAAGCCCGCAGCCAATTGTGGGAAAGGTGGAGTTGCGCAAGCGCATTCATCGCAATTTATCAGGCCTAAAAGACTTGGAAACAAGAATAAGATTGAAACCAGCTCATGATTCCCAACTTCGCGCGACCTGTTCCAGCCCCACCTCCCCTCAAATTGTTTGGACCGATGCAAGAGTTTGCTAAGTCCGCGGCCCTATTCTCACGAAATGGTGACAAATTATCTTCATGCCCTGACCCATATGTTGGACATCACAGGGCGAACCGACCGACGCTCTTATTGGTATTTCATCCTGATGGTCATGGCGCTGAGTTGCTTGGCGATTTTTGTCGATAGCGCAATCGTACTTTCGGCGCTTACGGATGGCGCGCCAGAGATCAAAATCGGCACCATGACCATGACTTTCGGTGCCTTACATTTCTTGCCGATTTTTTCTGCCAGCGTGCGTCGCCTGCATGATGTCGGCAAATCGGGGATGTGGATTTTTTTAAACTGTGCGCCCTTTGTCGGCAGCATGATCCTGTTTTCCTGGTATGCCCGTCCGAGTGCGCTCAACAGCGTTCATGGCGAAGCCCCGCGTGAGCAGCGATCGTGTCCGAACTGGGCGGACCGCACGTAATTTTAAACCACAAAAAAGGGCGGCACCAAAGGGCCGCCCTTTTGGTTTAAACGGATCGCTGGATTTAGCCCGCGATTGCCGCAGCGTCTTTTTCCCCTGTGCGGATGCGTAGAGCCATCTCGACGTCGACCACGAAGATTTTGCCATCGCCAATCTTGCCGGTATTAGCTGCACCGGCCAGCGCCTCAACCACCTTTTCGACCATGTCATCAGTGACCACGGCTTCAATCTTGACCTTCGGCAATAGCTTCACTTCATATTCGGCGCCGCGATAAACCTCGGTCTTGCCTTTTTGACGACCGTAGCCGCGAACTTCGGTAACCGTCAGGCCCGAAATGCCTGCTTCGGTCGCAGCATCAAGCACCGCATCGAGACGGCTTGGTTTGATAATGGCGGTGACAAGCTTCATTCTGTTCCCCTCACTTCACATCGGGTTCGTTCTTAGGAACTAGACCCTGATTATTCTATCACTTGCTAGATTAGACAATCAGCAGCACTTGTGACCCGCTTTCAATGCCAGACCGCACGGCGGAAGGAATTAGCACAAATTTTGAGCGACTTTCGCAGAGATTGCCTCAAAAACGTGCGGCTGCAGGCTGGGCTAACAACACGCGTCGACCTTGGCCCGGAAGACTGTCGGCATATAGACGCTTTACCGCCTCAACTAAAATAACCCCCCCCAGCGCTGGCCAAGCCCTTTCGCCGACGCTTTCCCACGTCTCGGCTGCTCCGCCGGTTGCCATTTTCCAGGTCAAGGGTGGGCCATAGAGCGCGCGCGACCACGCCACCGGTTGAAACATGGCTTCACTCAAGAGACTTGCCATCTGGCTGCGGCTGTAAGGCCTGCCTTGGCCAAAAGGGGTCGATTCAGCCCGGGCCCAAATGCCACCGCGATTGGCGACCACAATCATCAGGCGCCCTTCGGGTGCAAGCAATCGCCAAAGTTCGCGCAGCAGCAGGCGCGGATTTTCTGCTTCTTCTAATGCATGGACACAGAGGATGCGGTCAAAGATTGCCTCCGTGAAAGGCATCCGGTCCTCATCACCAATACAAGCTAGGTTGGGCCCACCAGATGGCCACCGCTCCACCCCTTGCGTGGCTGGCATTAGGGCAATGACTCGCCGCGCGGTTGGCAGCCACGGCGTCAAATAGGGCGTAGCATAACCAAAGCCCAAAACATCAAGGCCCTTACAATCCCCCCAAGCATCAACCATGCGGCGACCAGCCATAGCCTGCGCGGTCTGCCCTAAGGGGCCCGCATAAAAACTTTGCAAGGCAAGAACATCAACGCGCATGGGGACTAGGATAAACCAAGTTTCTCTCTTAAAGGACACTCATGCTTATCATTCATATGTTTCCATGTCTGTCTGACAATTATGGTTTTCTTATCCGCGATTCAGCCACAGGCAAAGTCGCCTGTATTGATACCCCAGACGCCACAGCAATTCTAGCCGAAGCCGATAAGCTGGGCTGGCAGATCGATGAAATTTGGAACACCCATTGGCATCCCGATCATGCCGGCGGCAATCAAGCGATCGAAAAGGCTTTGGGCTCCCTATCGTTGGGGCCAGAAGAAGTCCACACACGCATTAGCCCACTCTCAAGGATCGTGCGGCCGGGTGAAACCGTCCATTTGGGGGATAGCTCGGCAGACGTCATCGATGTTGGTGGCCATACCCTAGGGCACATCGCCTTCTACTTTGCGGCAGACCAAGTGGCATTTGTCGGCGATGCGTTGTTTGCGTTGGGTTGTGGACGGCTTTTTGAAGGCAGCGCAGAACAGGCGTGGGCCAGCCTCTCGCGCCTCATGGCGTTGCCCGATGCGACAACCATTTATTGCGCACATGAGTATACAGCCGCCAATGCGCGCTTTTGTTCGACAATTGAGACCGATAATATTGCTCTGGCAAGCCGAATTGCCGACATCACCCGCTTGCGCGCCGAAAATTTGCCGACCGTTCCAACCAGCATCGGGCTTGAGAGGGCGACCAATCCGTTTGTACGGGCAGACTTGCCTAGCGTCCGGACTGCGATTGGGATCGCGTCCGACGCCGCGGCCCACGAGGTGTTTGGCCGCGTGCGCCAAATGAAGGACCAATTCTAATGCAGCGGGCCGTGTCAGGCGATTTACCGGCTTCTGAGATCATTGCCCTGCTGGGGATGAAGCCCCATCCAGAGGGTGGCCATTATGTTGAGACATTTCGTGATCCTGAGGGGCCGGAGGGTCGCGGTTTTTCCACCAGTATCTATTTCCTACTTCAAGCGGGAGAAGTCTCCGCGTGGCACAGAGTCGATGCGGGGGAACATTGGTTTTGGCATGCAGGCGGGCCTTTGGCGCTGAGCATCAGTGAAGATGGCCAGAAAGCATATGCGCACCGCCTAGGGCCAGACCTGAGGGCGGGACAACGACCGCAAGCGCTTGTACCTGCAGGCGCTTGGCAGGCAGCCGAGAGCCTCGGCGCTTGGACCTTGGTAAGCTGCGTTGTAGCTCCGGGTTTCATGTTTGATCGGTTTGAACTCGCCCATACAGACTGGTTTCCGGGCAAGCCCGGGCAAACCCCGATTTAGGCCAACTCTGGGTTAATTGGCTTTGTCGAGCGCGTAGCCGGCTGAGCGCACCGTACGGATCGGATCAATCTCGTCGCCTTCATTCAAGGCTTTGCGCAAACGACCGACATGGACGTCGACGGTCCGGGCTTCGACATAAACGTCAGAGCCCCAAACCGCATCAAGCAATTGCTCCCGGGAGAAAACACGCCCTGGATGCTGCATGAAATAGTCAAGCAAGCGGAACTCTGTCGGGCCCAAATGGACATCACGTTCGCCCCGCTTAACTCGGTAAGACACACGGTCGACCACGATGTCGCCAAACACCAAACGATCATCGGCAAGGCCTGGGCGAATACGGCGAAGCACGGCGCGCACGCGGGCCAAAAGTTCGGTTGTCGAAAATGGCTTGGTGACGTAATCATCCGCACCTGTGTCGAGGCCACGAATCCGGTCAGATTCTTCGCCGCGCGCCGTCAACATGATAATGGGGATATTGCGCGCATCTGGCTTAGCCCGTAGCCGACGACACACTTCAATGCCAGGCACCTTCGGCAACATCCAATCAAGAATGACCAAGTCTGGCAATCGCTCAGATGCCATCATCAAGGCTTCTTCACCATCGACGGCAACGCCGACATGATAGCCATCCTTTTCAAGATTATAGCGCAATAGCGTTGCGAGGGCGTCTTCGTCTTCAACAACAAGCACGTAAGGGGTCATGACAATGGCTCCTGATTGGGTGACGGTGGAAGGGGAGGCATGACAGGGTCAACAGCTTTTGGGCGGTCGGTGCCAATGTCTTCACCGGTTTCAAGGAAATAAATGACTTCGGCCATATTGGTGCAGTGATCGCCGATCCGCTCAATATTCTTGGCAACAAACAACAAATGCGCGCCTGGGCCAATCATGCGGGGGTCTTCCATCATATAGGTCAAGAGCTCACGGAATAGGGAGTTATAATGTTCATCCAGCTCTTCATCCTGCATCCAGACCGAAACGGCCCCCGCGACTTCCCGGGAAGCAAAAGTATCGAGGATTTGCTTGAGCTGAGTGACGGCGATCTTGCCCATGCGTTCAACGCTGCGGGTCAAGGCGATGGGGTCAAATTCCTGAATGGTCAGCGCGCGTTTTGCTATATTCTTAGCCAAATCGCCAATGCGCTCGAGGTCGCCAGCAAGCTTTAATGCAGCCACGGTTTGCCGTAAATCGCGACCCAAAGGCTGACGCAGAGCCAACAGACGCATGATCTTGCGCTCAATCTCCCGCTGTAGCTCGTCTATCTTCTTGTCGCCATCAATCACGCTGCGGGCAAGAGCAGCATCGCGGCGGGCGATGGCGGTGACGGCGTCGCTCAAGGCCTGCTCAGAGTAGCCACCCATGCGTGTGAGGTCTGCCCCGAGGGCTTCAAGTTCTTCGGTAAAGGCGCGGACGGTATGTTCTGTCATCTCAACTTACTTTCAAGCCCCCGTCTAGGGTGCAAACGTCTTAGCCGAAGCGGCCAGTGATATAATCTTGGGTGCGGCTGTCGCGTGGGTTGGTGAAAATCTCTTCGGTAGGGCCTGCCTCCACCAGCTTGCCCATATGGAAGAAGGCAGTCCGCTGGCTGACGCGGGCAGCCTGGGCCATCGAGTGGGTGACAATGATGATGCAGAAATTCTGCCGCAATTCGTCGATCAATTCCTCAATCTTGGCTGTAGCGATGGGGTCCAGGGCCGAACAAGGCTCGTCCATCAGAATGATTTCAGGATTGACCGCAATGGCGCGCGCAATCACCAAACGCTGCTGCTGGCCACCCGAAAGGCCGGTACCGGGTTGATGCAAGCGGTCCTTCACTTCTTCCCACAGTCCCGCCTTGCGAAGGCTTTGCTCAACAATGCGCTCGAGGCCTTGCTTGTCATTGGCAATCCCGTGGATGCGCGGGCCATAGGCCACATTCTCAAAGATCGTCTTTGGGAACGGATTGGGCTTTTGGAATACCATGCCGACGGAAGCCCGCAGCACAACGGGGTCAATTGACCGGTCATTCACATCGCGGCCATCGACTTGGATATTGCCTGTCACTTTGCAGGAATCGATGGTGTCATTCATGCGGTTGATGCAGCGCAAGAAGGTGGATTTGCCGCAGCCAGATGGGCCGATAAAGGCCGTCACGGAAGCATCTGGCACGTCCAAAGAAACGTCAAACAAAGCTTGCTTCGTGCCGTAAAAGACATTGACGTCGCGCGCGCGCACTTTGGCTGTGATGCCGGGCAGGATGCCTGTATTCTGCAGAAAATGACCAGAATGGGCCTCGCTATGCGCTTCAGAGTTCGACTGAGAGAACGTATTCATCCATTTACCACCTGCGCTCGAACTTACGTCGCAAGAAGATTGCGACCGCGTTCATCACTATCATAAAGAGAAGTAGGATCAGAATGGCCATAGCGGTGCGTGGTTCCCACGCGCGCTCAGGACGACCTGCCCACATAAAGAGTTCAACCGGCAAAACAGTCGCCGAGTCGGTCAGGCTGGTTGGCACATCGGCGATAAAGGCCACCATGCCGATCATCAATAAGGGCGCGGTCTCACCCAAAGCATGCGCCATCGCCAAGATCGAGCCTGTCATGATGCCGGGCATCGCCAAGGGTAGGACATGGTGGAAAATCGCCTGCATCTTCGACGCCCCAACCCCAAGCGCGGCTTCGCGAATGGATGGTGGCACAGCCTTTAAAGCGGCCCGTGAAGCAATGATAATCACGGGCAGGCTCATCAAGGTCAACACAATGCCGCCAACAATCGGGGCAGAACGCGGCATGTTGAAGAAGGTCAAAAACACCGCAAATCCCAACAGACCAAATACAATGGAAGGCACGGCCGCCAGATTGTTGATATTGACTTCGATAAAGTCTGTAAGTGCATTCTTGGGCGCAAATTCTTCTAAATACACTGCAGTCGCAACCCCGATGGGCACGGCTGTGCAGAAGGTTACAAGTAGCGTTAAAATCGACCCGACAAGAGCGGAAAGAATACCTGACAATTCAGGCTCGTTCGAATCTGAATTGGTGAAGATCGTGGTGTTAAGTGCCGGGCGAATGGCCCCTTCGCTCTGCAACTGACGGCCAAAGGCAATTACCTCATCATTCACAGCCCGACCGTTTTGCGGCGTGGCAATTTGAACCGTCCGCCAAGATTCGCTAGACGTGAGCTTACTGTCTCGAACCAAAAGTACGCCTTGCGCAGCCGATGGTGCGATGCGGGTTAGCTTGTAGGTCGCGCCACCTACTTCGACCAGAATGCTGGGCTTGTCATCATTGAGTTCGATGGCTCCACCCTCGCCTTGAACCGCGGCGCGATACGCCGCAATCGTTGCCACATCGACTTCCGTTTCGCCAGTGAGATTGTCGACAAGCGTTTGGGCCTGATCGGCCAAGGCTTCGGCGGCTGCTAAACCCGGGCCTTTGCTAGCCTTTAGCTCTGCAACCTGAGCCTTCAAAGCAGCCACTTGAGTCTGCGCAATGCTTAAGCGCTGGCGCTTAAGGGCTAGTGCCGTTTCAAGTTCGGTGGCAGCTACGGCCAAATCTTCGCGCAGATTGGCAACCGGCTTGGCAAAAGGCGCCCGACCGCCACCTAAACTGTAGGTGCCATCAGTCAGGAGAGTCGCGGTCAAAGGCTCTTGCCCCTTACTTACCCTCGTTTCCCCGTAAGCACCCTTCAAAAACAAATCTAGATCGTCATTAATCGGCAAGGACACATCCAAGCTTTTACCAATCAAGCTTGGATCTTGAGCTAAGGTGCGCCCGATGGAGACGGCTGCCAGAGACGTCACAACATCAAACAAATCGTCCAACTTCCCATCCGCTTCGACCGTGGGGAAGCGTTGGATTAAGGCATCTTGGACCAAGCCAAAGAAGTTGCCCTGCTCGCGAATTTCAGATGGCACGCGTTTGCCAAATGGATCGGACTTCTCAGCGCTAACTTGCAGCGTCAAATGCAAGCGGTTTTCGGTTAAGGCAGGAACAGATTGGGCGATCACCGATAATAGCAGAAGGCCGCAGGCCGCAACCGCGGTCGCTACCATGGTGATACCAAACCAACGGAACCGGGTTTCAGCGGCATGCCGCCGTTTGATTTGACCGTTTACGATGTCCCGTAACGCGGTCCGAGATGGGGCAGCAGGGTCACTCATATTTGTCTCGATATTTTTGAACGACGCGCAATGCGATGATGTTGAGGATCAAGGTCACAAAAAACAAGACAAACCCGAGCGCAAACGCGGCATGAGTCTTTGGGCTGTCATACTCTTGGTCGCCCGTTAGCAAGGTCACGATTTGGACCGTCACAGTGGTCACCATATCCAAGGGGTTCAGAGTAAGGTTGGCATTTTGCCCCGCAGCCATGGTCACGATCATGGTCTCACCTAAGGCTTTAGACACAGCCAACAAAACTGAACCAACGATCCCTGGTAGAGCCGCGGGAATTACGACCCGACCAATCGTCTCCGACTTGGTTGCTCCCATGGCATAGGAACCGTCCCGAAGGGATTGGGGAACTGCATTGATCACATCGTCCGATAGCGACGAAATGAAAGGGATGATCATAACCCCCATTACCAAACCAGCAGCCAAAGCACTTTGCGCTGAGACATCGAGGCCGACACTGGTGCCAATTGCCCGAATAATTGGAGCAACGCTTAGCAAAGCAAAGAAGCCAAAGACCACAGTGGGGATACCGGCGAGCAATTCCAAAACGGGCTTCACCACAGCGCGTGCCCGGGCACTAGCATATTCAGAAAGATAGATGGCTGAGCCTAGACCTACTGGGATCGCAATCGCCATCGCAATCACCATAACCAGCGCGGTCCCGGCGAATAATGGAACGGCCCCAAATGCACCAGACTGGCCTATTTGATCGGCTCGAATAGCAACTTGCGGGCTCCATTGTGTGCCAAACAAAAAGTCGATCGGACTGTAACTTGAAAAGAATTTCAACGTCTCAAAAAGTAGAGATAAAACAATGCCAAGGGTTGTAAGAATCGCAATGCCTGAGGCTACCATCATGCCGGTCTTAATGCAGACCTCGACCGCGTTGCGGGCGCGGAAGTCCCGCCCCAAATGCGAAGTCGACAAGAAGAAGCCGAGGGCAGAAAGAGCCAAGGCCCCCATCCCAAAAGCCAAATTGAGATTTGCGGAAATCGCCCGCATCGCTTCGGCTGCAGCTAAAACATCCGGGGTGCGCTGGCTTGGGGTGCCACCAAAGGCAATTTTGCTAGCGTCGGCAAAAAATAAGTCCAACCGCTCTTTCGGAAGGGCCAGAACTTCTGGCGCGAGGCTATGTGTCAGAAGCGATCGAATTGCCGTTGGGGCGATCAACTCATGCAGTAACAAGAGAGCTAAAGCAGGCCCGACGACCCACAAAACCGCATACCAACCATGATAACCGGGTAAAGAATTCAAACGGCCTTGGCCAGAGTTTGCCAGAACCAGCGCTTTAGCTGCGCCGGCTTGCCAAGCCCACGTGCCGAAAGCCAGCACAATGGCTGCGGCAATCAAGCTTACTGGGACATCTGCGAACGCATCCATGAAGAATCATCGCCCCTGCTGGACCATCCAGCATCATTTCTCATCCGCCCAATAAGGCTTTGCTGAGAAGGCAAGATTACATTTTTATGACACTTCGATGACAGTGGCGGCGCAGGGCAGACTTAAGTAGCTTGGACTTCCGCTATTGTCCGTACAGGCCCCAATTCCAAGGGTTGCGGCAAATAGACGGAAAAAGCAGTCCCTCTACCCTGCTCGCTTTCCACCACCAATCCACCACGATGACGGTTAACGATATGTTTGACAATGGCCAAACCTAGACCCGTGCCACTTTTGCCCGTTGCGGTTTCTTCGACACGGTAAAAGCGCTCTGACAACCGTGGCAAATGTTGACGTGCGATTCCAGGACCTGAATCCTCAACCCGCAATGTGCAATAGAGGCGCTCACGATCCACTTCTGGACTGGTAAGAGGAAGACGCGATGCTCCGTCCCATTCGCGCATTGCTGACCTCAACGCAGACTCACGGGGGAGCCAAGCCGACAGGATGATGCGGACTTCAGACTGTGCGCCGCCATATTTGAGGGCGTTATCGATTAGGTTTGCGGCGATCTGTTGAATTTCGTCCCAGTCCCCAATCACCCAGAGGGGATCATCGCCTACTTTGAACTGAATGCGCTTCTGCTTATCCGGCGGCAAACTTTCGACAATTTCCTGCACAGCGGCAGCAAAGTCAGACCGAGCGGTTGGGGCGACGTGCTCATTAAGCTCAATCCGCGACAAACTTAGCAAGTCAGAGATCAGGCGACTCATCCGGTCTGCCTGCAAGTGCATGATTTCTAAAAACCGATCCCGGGCAACCGCATCTTCCCGGGCTGGGCCACGCAGGGTTTCAATAAAGCCGATAATCCCCGCTAGAGGCGTGCGTAATTCGTGGCTGGCGTTTGCCAAGAAGTCGGCCCGCATACGCTCAGACATGCGTGCTTCGGTCTCATCTTGGATAGACAAGAGAACAAAGCGTTCTTGATCCGCCTCAAAAGCTGCAATCGACACTCGCTCATAGCGGTCAACCGGCACCCGACTCTCAATTGACAATGTGCGGGTGACGCCTGTTTTAAAAACATCGCTGACCGCATCCACCAAATTCGGCCTCCGAATCACGGCGCTAAAGCGTATTTGGCCAGTATCAATTGAAAACCGGTCTCGTGCCGGTTGGTTGGTCCCCACCAAACGACCAGCAGCATCAACAATCAAGACCGGATTAGGAGTTGCTTCGATGGCAGATCGGGCAAAGCGCACGGCGTCTCGGACCAAAGTGGTGCCAACCGCTTTATTCAAGGTGCCCGGGTCAGCAGGTGAGGCAACCTCGCCCTGAGCTAAAAGGCTTTTTTTTTCGACCAAGATCTTGGTGGCATCTGCGCCAAGCCACCAGCCGATGGCCAAGATCAAACCGACACCGATGCCACCCGAGAGCGTCAACAGTTCATTCTGGCTCAACCCATAGATCAAGCCACATGCAACAAACAACACACCTAGAATCGTGGCTATGACGGGCCAATTTGGGGCGTTACGTTCAGCAGAACTTTCAGGCATGAGGACTTTACTTAATCTCGAGATAAACCGGGCACTTTAGGCTGGCATGCAGCTATGTCCGCAGAATGACAGTATTTTGACGGTTTTGCCACCCGTACTGGCAAGGCGAACCGAGTGATACACACGCATGGACACAGGCTTTCAAAGGTGGGAGGTTTACGACCTGAGGCAGGAACCACGCTTCAGACGAGGGGCACAAGCATGTTAATACGGTTGGGATTGAGCATTTGCCTTACAGCAAGCATTTTTACGCCTAGTTACGCGACTAAAGGTCTCACTCAACAGCAAGCAGTAGAGTGGGGTCGCGCCTTGGCTGAAACCCATTGTGCGACTTGCCATGCGATCGGCAAGCGAGGCCAAAGCCCAAATCAGAAAGCGCCGGGATTTGCTACTTTAGCGCAGCGCTATCCGCTTGATAATTTGGCAGAAGCCTTCAGTGAGGGCATTTTAGTAGGTCACGGTCCTATGCCTGAGTTCCAGTTTGAGCCCGATCAAATCGACGGGCTGATTGCCTATCTAAAGAGCATCCAAAGCCCAAGGAAAAGGGCAAAAAAGCGCGTTGTAAATTGAGTTAGCCCGACCCCTTGTGTTGCTGAAAGGCCACACCTAACTGAAAGGGCAACGATCCTAGTTCCTAGGCCTCCCCTGTTCTTAACTTTAGGTTTTGTCGCAATGAACTTAGATAAATTCACCGAACGTGCCCGCGCCATTGTCCAAGCCGGACAAATGGAAGCGATCAAGCGCAAGCACCAATATTTCACGCCGGAGCATCTGCTAAAGGCGTTACTCGATGACGACAAACAACTGGCGGCTGGCTTAATCCGGTCTGCCGGTGGGCGGCCCGATGAAGCCAAATTGGCCACCGATGTCGCAGTAGCGGGCCTGCCAGTTGTCGAAGGCGGCGAAGATAAAATCTATATGCAACCCGAGACCGCCCGAATTCTGCAAGGTGCTGAAGATGCCGCTGGTAAGGCGGGCGACAGCTTTGTTGCCGCTGAGTGGCTCCTTTTGGCCATTTCGACTGCTCGTGCAACCAAAGCGGCTGAAGCACTGAAGGCGGCGGGTGTCACGCCGACCTCGCTAAACTCCGCCATCGGCATGATGCGTAGCGGACGAACGGCCGACACCGCCAATGCAGACGATAATTATGAGGCGCTGAAAAAGTATGCACGCGATTTAACCCAAGCTGCGCGCGACGGAAAGCTCGACCCCGTGATAGGTCGCGATGATGAAATCCGCCGTTGTGTCCAAGTTTTATCTCGGCGCACCAAGAACAATCCAGTTGTGATCGGGGAGCCGGGCGTTGGCAAGACAGCCATCGCTGAAGGCTTGGCTTTGCGCATGGTCAATGGCGACGTGCCTGAGAGCCTGAAAAACAAAAAGCTTATGAGCTTGGATATGGGTGCTTTGATCGCAGGTGCTAAGTTCCGCGGTGAATTTGAGGAACGTCTCAAAGCCGTTTTGAGCGAAGTTGAAGCTGCAAATGGTGGCATCGTGCTATTCATTGATGAGATGCACACCCTTGTAGGCGCTGGCAAGTCCGAAGGTTCGATGGACGCGTCCAATCTGTTGAAGCCAGCCCTATCGCGCGGCCAATTGCGCTGCATCGGAGCAACGACGCTTGATGAGTATCGCAAGCATGTTGAAAAGGACCCTGCCCTTGCCCGGCGGTTCCAGCCTGTATATGTTGACGAGCCTAGCGTCGAGGACACCATCTCTATCCTGCGCGGTTTGAAGGAAAAATACGAAGTCCATCATGGGGTTCGCATCTCTGATGCTGCGATTGTAGCGGCGGCAACATTGTCCAAACGCTATATCGCCGATCGCTTTTTGCCTGACAAAGCCATCGATTTGATGGATGAAGCATCGGCACGTTTGCGCATGCAAGTCGATAGTAAGCCTGAAGAATTGGACGAAATCGACCGCAGGCTGATGCAATTGCGGATCGAAGCCTCTGCGCTAGGCAAAGAAAAAGATCCAGCATCCATCGAACGGCTGGAAAGGCTGGAGGATGAGATTGACACGCTGCAGGCCAGGTCAGACGACATGACTGAAACCTGGCGCCTGGAAAAGGCAAAGCTCGCCGATTCCACCAAGCTGAAAGAAGAGCTTGAAAAGCTCAATCTGGAATTGGCCGATGCCACCCGTCGCGGCGATTACGCCAAAGCAGGTGAACTTCAATATGGAACCATTCCCAATCTGGAAAAGGCTTTGAAAGAGGCAGAGACCAGCGGAGAAAGCATGGTGCATGAAGTGGTTGATGCTGAGCAAATCGCCGCTGTCGTGGCCCGCTGGACTGGTGTGCCCGTAGAACGCATGCTTGAGGGCGAGCGCGATAAATTGCTCGCAATGGAAGACACGTTGCGCGCGCGCGTGGTCGGCCAAGAAGAGGCGCTTGAGGCAGTTTCTGATGCGGTTCGCCGATCGCGCGCGGGTCTGCAGGACCCCAACAAACCTATTGGCTCTTTTCTTTTCCTTGGCCCCACGGGGGTCGGCAAGACCGAACTTACGAAGGCTTTGGCGGAGTTCTTGTTTGACGACGATAGCGCGGTCACACGAATAGATATGTCGGAATATATGGAAAAACACTCCGTCAGCCGCCTTATTGGTGCCCCTCCTGGCTATGTGGGCTATGACGAAGGCGGGGCCTTGACCGAGGCAGTGCGGCGTAGACCTTATCAAGTTGTGCTATTTGATGAAGTTGAGAAAGCACACCCCGACGTGTTCAACGTCCTCCTACAAGTGCTTGACGATGGTCGTTTAACTGACGGCCAAGGCAGGACGGTGGACTTTAAAAATGTGATCCTCGTCATGACGTCCAATCTGGGTAGCCAATATCTTGCGGAGCAAAATGACGGCGAGGATGTTGAGCTTGTTCGTCCAATGGTGATGGAAGCCGTACGCGGCAATTTCCGCCCTGAATTCATCAATCGGATCGATGAGATCATTCTCTTCCGACGCTTAGGGCGAGCTGAGATGGACCGGATTGTGCCAATCCAATTGCGGCGTTTGGAAGCACTTTTGGCTTCCCGTGATATCAAAATCACGCTGGATGACGCCGCAAAAACTTGGTTGGCGGATAAAGGCTATGAGCCTGCTTATGGGGCTCGTCCCTTAAAGCGGGTGATCCAAAAGGATGTGCAAGACCCACTAGCTCGCCTCATCCTCTCAGGAGCGATCAAAGACGGCGAAACCGTCGTCGTGACCGCGCAGCCCGGCAGTGATGAGCTGAGCTTCAATGGCTTCACCGGGCAAAGCGATAGCCCACCCAAGGGAATTATCGTTAACTAAACTATTGAGATTGTTCGGTTTGGGTCAGCTAACGGCCCGAACCGGACTCATTCCGAAAGGCGGCTCTGGTGCCCTAGGGGTCTGAGTGGCACCCCACTTCCAGCCGGCTTCGGCAAACGCAAGTGCTGCGATCTTCGTCGTCTCGGTCATGTCGGGGCCTGGCTCAAAGCCAGCCAACCAACGCAGCGCGGCAATAAGAGCATCTTCATCGGCTGCCTGTGCAGCAGCTAAGGCGTTTAGAAGCGTCCGCTCATCAGGTGAAGGCTCAAGGCTTCCCAATTCGCCTAGACGTAGTTTGCGACCCGACAACAAAAGAAGACTTGCCAACTTCCGCATCGCGGCGCGTGCTGTCTCGACCCGCTCTGCAGTCACCGGGCAACGGAACACCGAAGGTCCAGCCGCACGACGCATGGCGTGCAGCGCAAGTTGCGCACCGGCTTCAAGACCATGGATTGGCTGCGACTGGGGCATTGGGAGACTATATGCGAATTATTCTCAAATACAAGCAGAATTGGAACGCGCAGCACGACAAAATGCTGCCATAAGTACCCAGTTGCCGCATTTCTTCTGTCCTCGATAATTCGGGTCCCCGAACGCGCAATTATCGAGATGCACGCGAGCGCACGCAGCAAAAAGGGTGTCCCTCTCGCCCAAAAACCGATCAAAAAAATTAAGGCCATTGCAACCTTTTTGGGCCACTCTAAGGTTTTATAAATGCTCACAAAATTAGGAACTCGTGTGGCAAGTCAAGGAAGCTGATCGGTGGCTATCAACGCCAATCTCATTAGTCTTTTGAATTCAGGCGGGTTTTCTAGCTCGTCGGTGCAGTCTATTGACTTGTCGGCCCTAACCAATACGACCACCGCTACTCCGACTGGACCACCGACCCAGCGTCAAATTGCACGGATGGCACCGTGGGATACACGTACGACGCCTCCGACTCTCTCCCAATTGGCCACCGATGCGCTGCGTGCAAGCCGTTTGGTGAATACCAGTCTGGGGTCAGGTGCGGGCTCCGCGGTCAGGGACCCAAACGACAAAAGCCTATTTATCATCCATAACGGTGTTCAGAAGTTGCAAGCCCTGGCTGATGCCGCTGCCAAGGACGGGATTAGCGCTGACACCCGCAAGCGTCTGCAGGATCGCATCACTAAAGGGGTTGAGGAACTTAACGATCATATTAATGCGACCAAGCTCGACGGGGCCTTTCTGATCGGTGGTCGTCGTCTAACGCGGCACGAAGGCGAAGGTATTCCCAAGGGCCTCTTGCAATATGACACAAAGCCATTGGTCAATGGGGGATTGACCGCAATCCCAGAAGGCTTCCTGGGAGACCGCAGTTTCACTTTAAAAGTGACCAAAGGCGGGGTGACGACAAACTTAGATATCAATCTGTCCGAAATGGGCACGACCGATCGCAACATCGGAAATGTAGCCAATTTTATCAACATTAAGCTCGAAACTGCAGGGTTTGAGAGCCGATTCGCGCGTGTTGAAACCACCATTCCCGCCGCCACCAAGGGCGGAACTGCAACCGTTCAACAACGGATGCGGATCACCACCACGTCATTCGAAGCGCTCTCTTTTGAAGCCGCCGCAGGTGACACCAAGCCCGCCCTCTATGTAGCCGGTGGCAAGACAGTGGATAACTCCAACCAAAGCATGGTCAGCAAGATGACTGGCCTCGAAGGTACCGATAATTTGGTGTCCTTCACCTCAGACATTTCAGCCGTCAAAGGCTCCACCGTTGGCGCACGTGCTTCGGTAGTGGGCTCTGATGGCTCTCTTTATGTGATTGCCGATGCAACTGGCAAAGTGAATGGGCAAACGCCCAAGGACAAGAGCGATGTCGTCTTGATGAAGTACGACACCACTGGCCAAATTGTTTGGACACGGGCTTTAGGGTCCGCGGCGCCTGCTCAAGGCTTCTCCTTGGCCATTGGAGCAGATGGGACTTTGGCCGTTGCTGGTTCGATAGATGGTCGTGCCGATAATTCAACCAGCACAACAGGCAACGGACTTGATTCATTTGTTGCAGCCTTTGACTCTGAAGGCCGAGACAAGTGGTATCACCAACAAGGGGCCACAGGCAGCGACAATGGAACCCATGTGCAAGTTGGCGCAGACGGCAGTGTTTTCGTGATGGGGACGACAACCAATAGTTATGGCGGGGCTACTGCTTTAGGCGGGAAAGACGTCTATCTACAGGCCTTTGAAACTTCCGGCACGCTTCGTTTCACCAAGGCCCTCGGCACCACCGGAGATGATACGCCTGCGGGCTTAGCGATTGCCAACGGCCAAGCGGTTGCGGTCTGGAACGAGAGCGGCGGTGCCCGGATGGGCAAATTTGATGCTTTGACAGGCGCAGCCAGTGGTGCAACCAATAACCTCGCTGCGAGCAATTTAAGCGCCGTGACGATGGTTGCGTCTGACTCGAGTGGTCGGATATTCTTGGCGGGGCGCACGGCCGCCGATTCGACGGCAAACAAACTAGTTGCTATGGACATAAGTTCCGAAGCCTTGCTGTTCCAAGCCCAATCAACGGGTGAGCAAATTCGCGCTCTGACTGCTGCTGGCGATCAGGTGGCTTATGCAACTGAAACAGTAACCGTGACGCCCGCCAGTGGTTCCACCCCTGCTATTACGGCACGCGAAAGCTCTATCGTCGGTCTTGATGCGGACACCGGTGTGCAAGCGTTTAGTCGCGCAGCACCACAATTGGCTAGTGCACCGATTTCTATTGCCCTAGCCCCCTCCGTTTCCCAAAGTCTCGATTCCATGGGGATTCCGCAGGGGTCATTGAGCTTTGGCATTTCTGAAGCTCTGACCGACCGCACTGGCCTGCGAGCCGGCGACCAATTCAGCGTCATGGTAAATGGCGGCAGTGAAAAGAAAATCACCATCGCACAGGGTGAGACTATGCGGACTTTAGCGGCCAAGCTGAACCGCGTCTTGATGCGCGACGGCACTGCTGAGGCACGTTCCCTCAAAGGGATTGAAAGCTTGGTCATCACACCAAAAGCCGGCGACCGCATCGAACTAAAGGCGACCGATGGGGTGGCAGACGCCCTGACCCAATTGGGCCTAGAACCCGGTGTCGCGATCCCTCGCCCAATCCCCAAAAAGCCCGGCACTAAATCGGTCTCAGATCCACCGCCTATTATTGCGTTGGAAATGCCACTGGAAGGCGATGTGTCCGACAAGACTAAAGCTAAAGCCTTGGCAGATTCCTTTGACGGTGTGCTTCGCCGTCTGCGCATCGGGTATCGCGAAATCTCGACCGACCCAACTCAAGTTGAGTTGCGTAAGCAGAATGCGGCAAATGCGGCGCGAAAAGCAGGCGGTAGCACAGCAGGGGTTGCCTATTACAATCGCCAAACTGCGTTGGGCCAAGACGCGCTGCGCCGCCTCGGCTTTGTCGCATAAACAGGCATTTTCGTCCAAATTCATGCGACGCTCGTTTTGGGCTTGCATCTCGCCCGCCAGCGCCTAAACAAATGATATATCCTATCTGGAGGGCTATGCATGCGTCTGTGCGCGAAAGTGTTTTGTCTGGCGAGTGTTGTCGCCGCTGGTGCCGGGCTAGGCATCGCCGTGGCACAACAGGCTGTTCCGTCTACCCAAAATGCTGAGCCCGCCAAAGACCCGACAAAAATCGTCATACCAATTGAGCGCGTCCCCATCGACATTCGCCGCACCACCATCATCGTGCGAGACATGGAGACGTCCCTCAAGCTCTATCGCGATGGGCTGGGCATGCGGGTCAATTATGATGAACGCATGAGTGTTTCGAGCCCAGCATTTGCGCAAGGTGGGCCACCTCGACCGATACGCTTGGTGTTGCTCAATGCCAACGACCCTTGGATAGGCTGGATCGGGCTTATTCAATATACCGATCGCCCCGATCACCCGAAAGTCAAACAGCCCAAAGTATTGGGTCCTGGCAGCCATATCATAGTGACGGCGGTGGCCGACGCTCAAAAGACTTGTGATGCTGCCAAGCTTGCACCAGGTGTACGTATGATAGTGGAGCCCAAAGTCTCGGTCTATCCGCCTCGTACCCCAGGTACGCCGCCTATCCGAGTTTTAGGGTGTCAGTTCTTTGATGCTGATGGTGCTTACCTTGAACTCAATCAAACTTTGCCGCAATAAAGTCTGAGTAGAAGAACAAGACAGCTTTCGTTTGGCCCATCGCCTGCAAGGTGAGACGCAACAGCAAAGTGAGTGACCATGCGTGCCAATTTGATCCTTGTTTCGCTTTTGACGGGGTGGAGCTTACAAGCTTTCGCCAAGCCAGACTTTCAACAAGCCGCACCACAGCTTGAATCGGCACACATCCAAGCCGTCAAAGGGGAGGACCTAATGGCGCTATCACGTCTCGAAGACTCGTTGGTGTGTGCTGCTGCAATTCAAGTGACGGCGATGGCCGCACCTAATTGGGCACGCGAACCAGGTGTTAGCGACAGCAGCAACCGCTGGCTGGCAGAGGTCTATACCGCGGCAGAGGCATATGGCATTTCAGGCGATAAAGTACATCAACTGGTTCAAGGCGAGATGGAACGGCAACTTCAAGAGGCTGTCATGAATCCAGAAGCTTTATCTCGACGCGCCTATAATTGTGCAGCCAGCCCGCCAATCCCTTCCCGCTAATGGATTTTGAGGTCCGCGCAGGCTAAAATCGGTTCATGGTCGAGATCATCAATTTAAGACAAGCCCGCAAAGCCAAAGCGCGCGCTGAGCACAGCGCCAATGGCGACGCCAATCGTGTGGCCTTCGGTCGCACGAAACTAGAGAAGCTTGCCACAGAAAAGGCCAAAAATCAGACGAAGACGCGTATGGATGGACACTTCCTGACCAAGGCAACAGATCATGAGTCTGATTAAGCGATCGGTTTCTCTCGAAGGACACGCCACAAGTGTTGCACTGGAGGCGGAATTCTGGGCAGCGCTTGAAGCGAACGCGCGTCGCCGCCGTTTGTCACTCGCCGGGTTGATCGGCGAGATCGACAGCCAACGAGGCGAACGCCCATTAGCAAGCGCTCTCCGGGTGTGGGCGCTTTTACATCAAGGCTTGCCGGAAGGCTGAACCCTTGCCAAATAGAACCATGCACTCTGTTCCGACATTGCTGGCGATTCTCGCCATTCTGCCCGCCCTTGTGCATGCACAAGATGTCCCTGCCGCTGCGCCCACCTCTGGCAGCATTACGCTGGACCGCCTGTTTGAAGATCCTGCTCTCAATGGGCCAGTCGCGCGTGCACCTAAATTCTCGCCAGACGGTAAACTGGTAACATGGCTTCGGCCGAATGAGCGCGATTTCTTGCGCCTCGACCTTTGGGCAGCACCTGTTGCTGGTGGCGCACCTTTTATGCTGGTTGATTCCAAAGCGATGGTGCCCGACGAGGGCGCGTTATCAGAAGCGGAAGCCGCGCGGAGAGAACGCCAGCGGTTGGCAGGCACACGCGGACTTGTCTCCTACGATTGGGATAAAAAGGGCGAGGCTATTCTCGCACCACTTGGTGGCGACCTTTATTATGTGCAAGTCGCAAACCCCAGCGCCCCGCGCCGCCTGACACGCACACCCGAGTTTGAGACTGATGCCCAAATCTCTCCCGCAGGTGGTTATGTCTCTTTCATTCGCGACGGACAATTGATTGCCCTCAAGCTTGGCGCCAACGAAGAAGTAGCGCTGTCGCCTGCACCAAGCGATGCCATAACATACGGTATGGCGGAATTCATCGCTCAAGAAGAAATGGACCGCGATACAGGCTATTGGTGGGCGCCAAACGACGGACGCATTGTTTATACCCAAGTCGATGAGAGCGTGGTCGCCCTTGTCCCGCGGGTTGAGATTGGGGCAAGCCAGACAGAGATTGTCCAGCAACGTTATCCGCGCTCTGGCGCAACCAACGCCAGCGTTACCTTATTTATCCGGGATCTCGCGACCGGTAGCGTGGTTCCTGTTGATTTGGGCGATAATGACGATATTTATGTCGCCCGGGTCAATTGGTCGAAAGACGGCCAAACCCTTTATGTCCAACGGCAAAATCGGGCCCAAACACGGCTAGACCTTCTCATGGTTGACCCTGCAACGGGCCAGTCGAAAGTCATCCTCACCGAGGCGGATTTAGTTTGGCTGAACCTGACCAATGACTTTACGCCATTGGCGAATGGCGATTTCTTATGGACCAGTGAGCGGACAGGCTGGCGTCATGTTGAACGACGCAAGCGGGATGGAACGGGCGTCCAAGTTCTTACCACAGGCACATGGGCCGTTTCACAAATCGCTGGCGTGGATGAGGCGGCAGGCCGTGTCTTTTTCATGTCGAATAAAGACGATAGCCTTGAGCAGCGTCTCTATTCTGCCCCGTTGACCAAGCGCCGCCCACCCAGTGCAGTGACAGACAGTGGCGGCAATTGGGGCGTGGCTATGGCCACCACAGGCAAAGCTTATCTGGGCACCTATTCAGATCCCACGACACCCCCTCGCCTTGGACTCTATGAAGCCAATGGACGGCTTATTCGGTGGATTGAAGAAAACAAGCTCGACAACAAGCATCCTTGGGCACCCTATCTCGCGAAACGGGCAAACGTGCAGTTTGGGACGTTAAATGGTCCTTCGGGCGATGTTCTCAATTGGTCATTGCAATTGCCGGCCAATTTCGACCCCAGCAAGAAATGGCCAGTCATCGTCTATGTCTATGGGGGACCCGGCGTGCAGGTTGTCCGGCGTAGCTGGGGCAGCAACACCGATCAGCTCCATGCCGCACGCGGCTACATTGTGTTTTCCATCGACAATCGCGGAACGCCTAACCGGGGTCGAAGCTTTGAACGCGCCATAAGTCGAAAACTGGGTGGGCCAGAAGTTGAAGACCAATTAGCGGGCCTCGCTTTTCTGAAAGCACAAACCTTTGTCGACCCATCGCGCATTGGCGTCTGGGGATGGTCCTATGGCGGTTACATGGCCCTGAGGCTCGCCACCGAAGCGCCTGAGGCCTATTCGGCCTATGTCTCGGGCGCGCCTGTTACAGACTGGTCCTTGTACGACACCCATTATACAGAACGATTCATGGGTAAGCCTCAGGACGAGGCTGATGCCTATAATCGAGCATCGGTTCTGCCACGTTTGAAAAACGTCAAACGTCCACTGCTGATCCTGCATGGCATGGCGGACGACAATGTGACTTTTGACAACTCGACCGCAGCGTTTGATGCCTTGCAGTCAGCTTCGATCCCGTTTGAGACCATGGTCTATCCGGGGCAGAAGCACGGGATTCGCGAAAAAGCGCGGGCCAAGCACGTCCAACTCACGATCTTAAACTTCTTTGATCGCACGTTAGGGCCCGGACCGCGCTAGCTCTTTGTTACTTAAATCCTATCAGGCGAAGCGGTACGGGCCACCTTTTTCAAGGGCGGTTTGCCATTGTGGACGCGCGTGAAGGCCTTCGAGCCAAGCTTTCATGTTTGGCAGCATGCCCAAAGCCCCTTGGCCTTTGGCGATCTCGCCGACGAAGCTCATTTGGATATCAGCACCTGTCAGGCGATCGCCAACGAGGAATTGTTTTCCTGCCAATGCCCCTTCTATATAGGACAAATGGTTCATGATCTCTCCCGTGATGCGCGGCATCAAAGGTGCGGCAGCATCTCCTAAACGACCCGTGTAAAGTGCCAAGAGGAAGGGCAGCATGGCAGAACCTTCGGCAAAATGCAGCCAGTGCGCATAGGTCGGATAAAGTGGCGAAGCAAAATCAACGGCGAGATCAGGGCTATAGCGCCGTGACAAGACGTCAATAATCATGCCAGATTCTGCCAGAACTTCCCCATCATCCGTCACCACAGGCGACTTGCCCAACGGATGGACTTCCTTCAATTCTGGCGGGGCGAGATTGGTCACGGCATCGCGCTGATACTTCCTGATTTCATAAGGCATTCCCATTTCTTCTAGGAGCCAAAGAATCCGCTGCGAGCGCGAATCATTAAGGTGATGCACGATGATCATAATAACCCCCAAGAATTAGCCGTAGTCCATCCACAGCCATTAGATACGATCTGCCTCCACCCAAAAGCCACGATTGGCAAGGCCTGTAAGAACAAAATTTTTCCCTGCTTCGGCGGCTGGCTCGTCGTCATACAGCGCAAAGCACGTTGCACCTGAACCCGACATTCGGACAAAGCGAACCTTGGGACTGGCAGCTAAATGCTCCATCGCCTCGCCAATTTCAGGCACCAGACTGATAGCGGCCCGTTCGAGGTCATTAGGCACTTCAAGAAGATAGGCCAACAAGCTCTCACGGTCTGACACATCGGGCACTGGCTGGATGACAAGATCGGGCCCCGCCCCTAAATCGTCATAAGCGCGATAGACCGGCCCGGTTGGGCAAGGAACCCCCGGATTTACAAGAACAACCCCCATGGCAGCCAGCGGCCCAGCAGGGCCCAACGTCTCCCCCGTCCCCGTCATGTGCACTGGCTGCCCTGTTAGACAGGCTGGTACATCACCGCCTAATTGGGCACCTAAGGCTAAAAGGTCTGATAGCGGGAGGCTGAGCTCCCAAAAATTATTTAGAGCGTGCATGGCCGCTGCAGCATCGGCAGAGCCCCCACCGATCCCAGACGCAATCGGCAAATTCTTGATTAAGCGAATACTGGCTTTGGCGGGTACCCCCCCCGCATCGGCAAGGATTTGTGCGGCGCGGCACACCAAATTATCCTTACCAGCACTCAAGCCCTCGCCAAATGGCCCTGAAATCTCCAACTCAAAATCAGCCGCGGTCCCCACCGAGATGTAATCGCCGAGTCTGTTTGTAAAGCACACAAGGCTGTCGAGAGGGTGACGCCCATCAATCTGCGGCGGCCCGACCCTCAAAGTCAGATTGAGTTTGGCAGGGGCAAACCAAGCGGTCATCTTCGGCTCAATTGGACTTGTTCTGGGCCAAAATGGCAGCATCCGCCGCCCGACTTGGATCGGGTGGCAAACCATCGCTCAACTTGATTTCCAGTGCTTTGGTTTGTTCTGCCGTTGGCGTCAGCGTCAAAGCACGTCGCCATTCCAGACGTGCCTCTTCAAGCCGACCGGTTCGCCAGTAGACGTCACCCAAGTGGTCAGCCACTTCAGCGAGATTGGGTGCAAGCCCGGCAGCGCGCTCAAGCATGGTGGCAGCTTCTTCATGGCGACCACTTTTGAACAAAGCCCAGCCATAAGAATCCAAAATCGCCCCTGACCTTGGGCGCAGCCGCATCGCATTGCGCAACATGCCCAGCGCTTCGTCTAAATTTTCGCCGCGATCTGCCATGGCATAGCCTAGGTAGTTCAAGACATTGGGCTGATTGGGTGCGGCAGCCTTTGCCAAGCGTAAATCTGCCAAAGCCTCGGGCCAACGGCCAAGACGTTCGCGCGCGCCACCTCGCCCGAAATAGAGTGGCCACGTATCAGTTTGCGACCAAGAGGCCGCTTCGCTCTGCTCAATTAGGCTGTGGTAGGCAGCCTCAGCTTCAGCATCGAGCCGGTTGGCTGACAGCATATCGGCCAGCAGCGTCATGGCCGCAAAGCTTGAAGGATACTTTGCCGCAAGCCCTCGCGCTTCCAGCAAGGCTTGTTTTGAATCACGCGCATACACAAGCCAAGCTAATTCCGTGCGGGTGGCGACAAAATCGGGACTGACGCTAGACACACGCGCCAGATAGGGTTCGGCGAGCTCATCATAGCCATGGCTGGCAAGATGTTGGCCCAATGCCGCAGACACTTCATCTGAAGTTGGATGTAGGAAAGCTAAAAGAAATAGGAGGTCGGAGGTTTCAGTCGGCGGCCGGCTATCCTGCATGGCCTCAACCAAGGTCAGTAGGCCGATGGCAACATGGTCCTGCACATCGATAGCCAAATTGCCCTTTTCGCCTGCCCGCACCCGTGCCAAGGCCCCTGTAAAGGCCGAGGCTTTCACAGTCCCGCGGCCAGCTAAAGGTACCAAAAGGGCATCTGCCTTATCCCGCTGGCCGACTGATAGCAGAAGCTCACTATAAAATCTTAAGCCCGCAGGCGAGTCTTGCTCGAGGCTGCGCGCTTTTTCAAACAAAGCTACCGCTTCTTGGTGGCGTTTAGCACGCACCAAAATCAGCGCTCGCGACATAAGGCCAGCATCTTCCAGTTCGGAGATACTTGTGACCTGGCTCGCCAGATCATAGGCTTTTGACCCTTGGCCTTGCCCTAAGAGCGCATAGGCGCGAAGGTGGTTAGCGAATTGGGTCAGGCTTGGACTGAATTTCTGCCCTTCTAACGCTCGAACGACATCTTGATATCGCCCTTGTCCGAGGGCCTCGATTGCCAAGGCCAAAACCGCCTTTGGGGGACGCGCGTCAGGTGCAACCAATTTAGCCATGCGCACCACTATGCCTAGATTGCCCACCTCGAAGTTTGCAGCGGTCGCGCGGTCATAAAGTTCTAAGTCGGATGTGCGGCGAAAGAAGGCCCTCGCCCAAGCTTGTGCCGCTAGTTTAGGGTTGTCGACCCCTTGCGCATATCGCCCTGCCAAAGTTGCAGCGAAGATATCTGCATCTGATCGTTGCAGCAAAACAGGCGTACCCGGTTTGGCGACTGATAAGCCCACTTGCACAGAGTTTTGAGCAAAAGCCTGCGGCACACTGCAACACAGGAGAACCGTTGCAACGGCCAATGCGCGCAAAACTAGAATTGGCCTATGTCTAAACACTACCGGGTTCCGCAATGATTGGTGCCGTTCTTTGCACGGGTGCGGGCCCTTTAAGGCCATTTTTTAGTTTTTCTTCCAACTCAACTTTCTTAGAATAATGGCCACCGAAGTCCTTCACCATTTGCCACATCCGACGCGCTTGGGTTTTTTTGCCTTGATGCCAATAAACGTCGCCTAGATTGTCATAAATCTCTGCGTCTGGCGCATCCTTGCGCATGTCGACCGCTTTTTCGATCAAGCGTTGCGCTTCATCTAGCTGGCCAAGCTTATAATGCGCACGGCCCAGCGAGTCCGTTATCGCCCCAGAATAGGGACGCAACTCATAGGCTTTCTGTAATAATTGAAAGCCTTCGTCTATGTCGATGTCATACTCAACCAGCGTATAGCCCAAAGCATTCATAAAAAGTGGCGAGCGGGGCATTTCCTCCAGCGCATCGCGTAGGAGTTGCACGCCTTCAGCACGTGTTCCGGGGAATTGTGCGAGGACACTGCCCAAGGATAGCTTAGCGCGGCTATCTGCTCCAAGCATTTTCAAACTTTCGCGTGCAGCAGGCAGACCTTCGCTATGTGTCGACGGTTCCCGTGCGAGGAAGAGGCCGGCCGAGCCACGGACAGGATTTTCTGGTTTCAGTTTCTTTACCAGCGCGCGGGCTATCTCAATCGCTTCGGTTTTATGGCCCAAATCATAATGCGCGCGCATCAAGCTCAATCGGGCCAAGTCCTCATCCCATTCACCCGTGCCGCGTGCGGCATCTGCACTCTTACTGGCACTGTCAAATGCGCCTTTGAAGTCCCCTCGAGCGCCCCGAATACTGGCGTGCAAGTCCCACCAACGTCTGTCGCGTAGGCTTGACGGAATTTGATCCAATAGCGCTGCCGCGCTAGAAGCGTCTTCAAGGCTGAGATAGAGGACGGCTTTTTCGCGACGCACTTCGTCCAGCCGATCACCGGTCGCAATCGGGGTTAACGTCTCTAATGCAGCCTTGTCTTCGTCAATTTCCGCTAGGGCTCCGGATAAAGAAAACCTTGCAGATTGATTTGATGGATCAATCTTTAGAGCCGTCCGCAGCAATAAAGCATCTCCGACAAACAGAGCATCCGCGTCAGGCTTATCAACAACCTCATCTGGCTTCGCACCGTCCGCATCTTTTTGCTGTTGATTGGCTTGAAATATCCGTACGAGCATCATGGCCGAGGCATAATTGCTCATCAAGGAGCTTAGGCTTGCCTGCGGCAACATTTCGGCTAACGGCTTTGGCTTTCCGGCGACAATCGTCTCACGGAATTGGGTTTCGAGGGGATCAAGCCCTTTTGGTTCACCAAAAATCTCGTCATAGGCTTTTAGTGCGTCACTCTTGCGGCCAGCTTGGACCAACAAAGTCGCGTAGCGCTTGCTCAAATCGCGCACAAAGTGCAGTTCACCGGCCTTTTGCGCCTGCGCATAATAGCCCAGCGCAGCATTTACTTGGCCGTTTTGTTCAGCCAAGAGGCCGCGATATGCGTTGAAGAATGGCCGATTTCCATCGCCACCATAGACTTCCCATGTATTGATTGCCTGATCTAGCTTGCCCTGGCCAACATGGGCCCAAGTCACTAGACCTGCGGTCAACATGTCATCCTTGTCACTGTCGCGCAGCGTGTCGGTGACCTCTTGATAACTTTGCTGACTAAAAGCCCGTACGCCAGCATAATAGAGGGTCGTGCTCGTATCCCCTCCAGCCCGACTGAGCGCAGCGATCGATTTAAAAGCGAAGTCCAGATCGTCGTCGATCAGGGCTTGGCGGATCGCATCCCCCAGACTGAGGCCGGCATAGGCCCGCTCTCGCGCAATAGAGCCTGATGTATCTGCGTCTGGCGTTCGCTCGGTAACAGGCGGCGCGGAAGCCCAAGCCATCGGTGCCATAAGCGATGAGCCAATAAGTATGGTGGTGGTCGCAAATAGGACTGCTCTGAGGCGCATGGCAACATCCTGCTGGTAGCTTGGATAGAGGGATCGACCAAGTAATGGCCCAATACTAAACTGGCGCTGATTGGCTGGGCAAACAAGGGCTAGACCGCGGCAAGCCTGTGAATTGTGATCGCAATCAGCGCCGTCGTTCAGTCCGTCGCTACATATTTTGGTAGATTGGCCCTTCCCCACCCTGCGGGGTGGTCCAAGTTATGTTTTGGTTCGGGTCTTTGATATCACAGGTTTTGCAATGGACGCAGTTCTGCGCATTGATTTGGAAGCGCTTGCCAGCCCCATCCTCAACCCACTCATAAACCCCGGCTGGGCAATAGCGGTTTGAGGGCCCAGCGAAGACGTCCAACTCACTCGACTTTTGAAGTGCAAGGTCTAAGACCTTTAAGTGAATTGGCTGATTTTCTTCATGGTTGGTATTGGACAGGAAGACCGACGAGAGCTTGTCAAAACTAACGATGCCATCGGGCTTTGGATAATCAATCTTGGAAAATTGATCGGCAGGCAACAGGCTTGCCGCGTCGGATTTGCCATGCTTTTGGGTTCCAAAAGGCGACCAGCCGCCAAACACGGTGGTGCACCACATATCGACGCCGCCGAGGCCCAAGCCCATGATCGTGCCAAACTTTGACAAAAGTGGCTTCACGTTGCGCACAAGCTGCAAATCCTTAAAGACCCAGCTGGTTTCATAGGCAGTTTGGTATTCTTCCAGCACATCGCCAGACCGACCCGCCGCAATCGCTGCTGCAACCGTCTCCGCGGCGATCATGCCTGTTTTCATCGCATTATGGCTGCCTTTAATGCGCGGCAAGTTCACAAAGCCTGCCGAACATCCAATCAAGGCCCCGCCGGGGAATGGTAACTTGGGCACCGATTGTAGACCACCTTCGGTGATGGCGCGGGCACCGTATGACAAGCGCTTACCGCCTTCAAACGTTGGGCGGACATCTGGATGCTGTTTGAAGCGTTGGAACTCGTCAAACGGACTGAGCCAAGGGTTTTTATAATTCAAATGCACGACATAGCCGACCGAAACTAAACCGTCGCCCCAATGATAGAGGAAAGAGCCGCCGCCGGTATTCCAATCCAATGGCCAGCCAAAGGCATGCTGAACCAGACCGGGCTTGTGCTTTTCAGGGGCGACCTGCCACACTTCTTTCAGGCCGATGCCGTACTTCTGGGGTTCTTTACCTTCATCAAGGTTGTATTTTGCGATGATCACTTTCGCGAGCGAGCCGCGTACGCCTTCACCAATCAAGGTATACTTGGCAAAAATGTTAATCCCGGGCGTGAAGTCCGGGCCCATTTCGCCTTCGCGCGTGATGCCCATGTCGCCAACTTGCACGCCTTTAACAGCACCAGCTTCATTGTAAACAACTGCTGCGGCAGCAAAGCCTGGATAGATTTCAACACCTAATTCTTCAGCTTTTGCGCCCAACCAGCGGCAAACATTGCCCAAAGAGCCAATGAAGTTTCCATGGTTATTCATTAGGGGGGGCATGATGAAATTGGGAAGCGGCAAGCTGCCCGCCTGACCCAAAAGCTTTAACTCATCTTTTTCCACTTGTGTGGTCAAAGGCCGGTCTGGGGCATCGCGCCATTCTGGTAACAGCTCGTCCAAAGCCTTGGGGTCAACCACAACACCAGAGAGAATATGGGCACCGACTTCGCCGCCTTTCTCAAGCACAGCGACTGCTAAGTCTGCATTGAGCTGTTTCAAGCGGATAGCCGCGGCTAAGCCAGCAGGCCCGGCACCAATGATCAGAACATCATATTCCATCGATTCACGCTCAATCGCGTCAAAAGCCATTGTCACTCCCCTTTTTGCCTAGGCCCTGCATGGATCAGTTATACTGTTATCCCATGAGGACAAATTCCAGATTGCCTTTGTCATCAGCCTCACCAATGCTTATCGAGGTCTTAAAGGACGAAGGTCAAGACCAGTTAGGCGCCCAAACCGGCGCAAAGTCTGCGATAGGGATGCCGAACGCATGCATGCACGCCCAAATTTAACTATGGAAACTGCCGCCCAAGCCCTCGCGCAATGGTGGGAACTAGCAGGCCTTGAGAAGTTTGACTTGGGCCCAGCCCAGCGCGCCCGTAACCAAGCTTTACAGCAACAAACTTCCCACGCGCCGAATCCAGAAGCCAAAGTCACGCCAGCGCGGGTCACAAATACCAAGAAACCTGTCGATGCGCTGGCAGACGCCTATCGCCTCGCCCAATCCTGTACGAGCTTGGATGCCCTTTTTAAAGCTCTGGAGAGCTTTGATGGCTGCGGGCTAAAAGCCAATGCACGCGCAACCGTTTTCGCCGATGGCCAGGCAGAGGCCGACATTATGGTGATTGGTGAAACGGCGGGCCGCGAAGATGATGAAATCGGCAAGCCATTTCAGGGCCCCGAGGGCGATCTATTCACGAAAATGTTAGCAAGCGTTGGCTTGGATCGACAGCAAGATTGTTATCTGACCTGCCTTATCCCATGGCGGCCACCAGGCAACCGTAAGCCTACCGCTGAAGAAGTAGCACTTTGCCGCCCATTTCTGGTGCGTCACATAGAACTCGCAGCCCCTAAGGCGATTTTGATGGTTGGAGGTCTAACCGCTCAGACCCTATTGAACACGGCGGACGGCATCATGAAGCTACGCACACGGTCTTTTGAATATGGGCTTGGTACCGATGCGGCGGGGCTGAAAGCCTATGCGCAATGCCTTTTTTCACCTGCCTATCTATTGAACAGACCGCGCGACAAAGCGCTCGCCTGGCAAGACCTACTGAGGTTCGAACAGAAAATTTCATCGCTTGGCGTTGCCACGAAGGGCAGAAACAAGGCAAAAGGCTCGCAAATCTGGCCCCCTAGGCCTTTTTCTAGAGGGTCGGGCGTAACAGACCTCTAACGGAATGGGTCGAGTTAAGCAGGCAAATGGGTTTGATAAACTTGTGGAGTTCCAAGCTTAACAAACACTCGGCGAAGGGCCTAGATGGTTTGACCCAATGTGACATCACCCAGATTGGCTTACAAAAGCGGCCCATGTTGACGCCGATTGTGGCGATGGGCTGCTTTGTACTTGCTGTTTTGTCGACGGCGGCTCTGGCGCAAACAGCGCCAGCTGTTTCGACTTTGCGTGGCACAGTCGCTGGCCCGGATGTCCTGACCAGTACCGATGAAGCAAATTACCGAAGAGCCTTTGCCGCTGCGACTGCCAACCAAATGACCATCTTGGAAGAGCTTCTGCCATCCATTTCCGACGGCACCCTGAAGCCCCATGTTGAACGCGCACGATTAATCTCAAGCGCCACTGCACCCGATTTGCCGGCCATGGCGGCTTGGCTCGAGCGTTGGGGTGATGTTGCCGGGGCAGGTGCGGTCTATGAACGCGCACAAGAAGCGCAGGAAGATGCTGTTCAAGCCGCGCGTATTATGGGCGTGGTACCCACATCCTTACGGCTAAAGCGGCCTGACCCTGTGCCGAGCCGCCGCTCAATGGGTACCGTGCGTGAGCCCAGTTTTATTCCCGTTCCAATTGGGCAAGGTGCGACGCGGGCAGATCGTGCCCAGATTGATGCTTTGGCAGCGCGGTTTTATGCGGGCGATGATGAAACCGCTCTCGCCATGGCGCGCGAAGCGGTTAATGGTCCACAATCTGGTCAGGCAGGTTGGATCGGCGGTCTGGCTGCCTATCGACTAGGTGATTTTACCACCGCGCAAATTTTGTTTACAGCAGCGGCGAATTGGAATGCGAGCGACGATTGGGCACGTTCATCTGGGGCATTCTGGGCGGCGCGTGCATCAGAAAAGTTAGGCGATAAAGCCAAGACGCAATCCTTTTTGGAGCAAGCCGCTTCAAGTCCGCTGACTTTTTACGGGCAATTGGCCCTGGCGCGGCTTGGGCGTTGGGAGACGCTAAAAGTCCCGCAAGCTCAAGATGAAAAAGATCGCGCTGCGCGATTGATACGCTTGGACCCCGGTGTTCGCCGTGCTGTGGCTTTAAAAGAAATTGGTCGCGTGTCCGATGCAGAAGCCGAACTATTTAATAGCTGGAGCCGAGCACGAGCTGAGGATGATCTAGGCTTTTTGGCCGTGGCTCGCAGCCTAGACCTTGATCAAGTATCTGAAAGGATTGCGCAATCATCGTCGGCTGCTGCTTTGGCCGCTCTTTATCCCATTCCCGACCATTTCCGCCCTGTGGGTGGTGAATTTGTTCTGGACCGCGCAGTTGTTCTGGCTGTGATGCGCCAAGAATCAAAGTTCGACACCAATGCGAAATCCTACGCCGGTGCGCGCGGCCTGATGCAGGTAATGCCAAGAACGGCTGCTTGGATGACGGGCCGGCGCGATTTAGCGAGCAATCCCCGATTGCTCAACGATACCACCTTAAACGTAACATTGGGCGAAGCTTATCTCGAAAAGATGATGGCCATGGGCGTGGTCTCAAACTGCCTCACGCGAACCTTCATGGCCTATAATGCGGGTCCGGGTAACGTCACACGCTGGAGTGCGAGCGTCAAAGGCGCTGATGACACATTGATGTTCATGGAAGCAGCGCCCAACGGCCAAGCCCGCGTCTATGCAGAGCGGGTAATGAGCAATATGTGGATCTATCATCGCCGCTTTGGCCAACGTGCACCTAGCCTTGAAAAGCTAGCTCGTGGCCTTATCCCAACTTATGAGCCACAGGATAACCCGCGTCTGGCAAGCACAAGTGTCAGGTTCAGCGTGACTACGCCAATGAGCGCAACTGGGGCCTCCGGGTCGACCGGGTTTGACACAACCGGGGCTTTATCGTTGCGTTGATCGCTTGAGACTGGCAGCATCATCGACGTCTTCGAGTTCGCGTAAGAAGCGAACACGCCACCAAACTGGTAGGCAGGCCAAGGTATCCGAAAGGGTATAAGGGCTCGACCAGCGAACGGGGGCAAGTCGGGCGCGGCGGGCCGCACGCGGTGCCATCCCAATAAGCCAAAAGCCACCATCGGTAGCAGGGCCTATAACAACGTCAGAACGATTTAGGGCCCGAAAAGCCAACGCCAAATCTGCCTGCCTGAGGTCTGGCAAGTCTGACCCGATGATGCAAACGGGTACTCGGCCAAACGCCACCAAAGCGCGCGACATACGTCCACCTAAATCGCCCGTCCCCTGTCCAATCCGACGCAGATCGGACGGCCAGACACCGGGGAATCGTGCTAACAAATCGGTTTGAGGTGCAACCGCCAATAAGGTTTCCCATCCCGCTGAACGGGCCACCCTGCAGGTAAAGGCGTCCAAGCGTCGTTTGGTGCGCCAAGCTGCCACAACCCCCACCCCACGGGCCAGTCGCGTCTTGGCAAGGCCCATTCGGGGAGATTTTGCAAAGATTAAAAGCTTGGGTCTCACCGGTACCAACTTTTAATCCGCTCGGGTGAGACCCCGCACAAAAAGGCAACCAAAAGCGTCAAGTTACGCAAGGGCACAAACCACCAACCGCCCTTCCGGTATCGCTCTGCGCTGGTTTCGACCGCAGCAGGTAGAAAACGCAAACGTGACTTACCCAACTTCCCAACCAGATCGACGTCTTCCATTAAAGCAATCGGCCGAAACCCACCCACAGCCTCATACAAAGCGCGAGAAATCAAAAGTCCCTGGTCCCCATAGGGCAGACCGAATAAGCGCGCGCGCCAATTAGCCCAGAAAGCGATTCGAAGAGCTGAGGGCGCTTGATCATCAAACCCCAATTGGAAATAGGCTGCTTGGTGCGGGGCTGCCGCGATATGGGACTTACAAGCGGCAATCCATCCCTCCAAAGGCACAGAATCGCCATGCAAGAACAACAGCCAGTCGCCCTTGGCGGCCTTAGCTCCCGCTGCCAATTGTTGCCCGCGACCTCGGCCATTGTGGCCAACTTGGATGACTCGACAACCCATATCGAGCGCTAGCGCTGGACTTTGATCGTCAGATCCTGCGTCTACCACCACCACATCTCGGATAAGGCCAGCACCCAAGCCTGCCACCAAAGTAGCCAAACAATCGGCTAATCTGGGCATCGCGTTCAAGGTTGGAATCACGATGGAAAGAGGGGCTGAAGTCATGGACCCACTTCAAGGGCTTGCGCGAGCCACTGGCAAGGGGGTTAAGTGTAAGCCGATGGCAGAATGAAGCTAAGTGAGTAGAGGGGGCGCGCCATGCGTTTGGATGACATCCGCCGATCTAGCAATATAGAGGATCGCCGAGGCGGCGGCGGCGGTGGCGGTGGGTCGAGCGGAGGTGGCGGTGGTCCACGCCTACCCTTACGTGGTCGCGGTGGAATCGCCATGATCGTCGTCGTATTGCTGCTTGTCTTCTTTGGTGGTGGCGACACCATGGGCACTTTGATGTCGATACTAGGGGCGGATTCGGGCCTTTCCAGCCAACAAGGTGGTTTTCAAGCAGAGCCAGCCCAACCTAAGGGCATGGATAAACAGGCAAGTTCAAGCCGAAGCGAAGCAGAAACCGCCGATCGTGTGGCAGCGGTCTTGGGATCAACTGAGGAATTCTGGACAGCCCATTTTGCGAGGAACGGGTTAACCTACACCCCGGCAACATTGGTGCTGTTTGATAACCAAACAAGCTCGCCGTGTGGCAAGGCCAGCGCCTCAACTGGGCCATTCTACTGCCCGGGCGACAAGAAAATTTACCTAGATTTGAGCTTCTTTGAAGAAATGGATCGGGGATTGGGGGCCAAAGGTGACTTCGCACAAGCCTATGTGATCGCCCATGAAGTCGCCCATCATGTACAAGACGTCACAGGGATATTGCCGAGGGCCAATCGCGCGATGCGCAAGCAAGGGCAAAGCAAAGGAGCTGGCTCCATCGCTGTTCGCATCGAGTTGCAAGCTGATTGCTATGCGGGCCTTTGGGCTGGACAGTCTAACATAACCGCAGCTCTGGAACCCGGAGATATAGAAGAGGCTTTAGGAGCAGCAAGTGCCGTGGGTGATGATCGCCTTCAAAAGCGCGCGCAAGGCTTTGCGGTACCCGATAGCTTCACCCATGGAACCAGCGTCCAACGTATGACTTGGTTCAAAGAGGGCCTTGGAAGTGGTGATCTGCGAGGCTGTGACACTTTTTCTGCACGTGACTTGTAAGCGCTTAGGCGTTTTCTTCGCCGGGCCAGATTTTGATTCGGCGAACGAGATGACGCACCTTGACCTTGCCTTCTGGCACCGTCTGGTTTCGCACGGTCATCCCCGCCTTATGTGCGCTGTCGGGATCGCCACTGACTAGTGGATGCCAGTCAAACAAAGGCTGGCCTTCTTGGACTAATCGATAGGCGCACGTCATTGGTAACCACGTTAGTTCGCTCATCGTTTCTGGCGTCAGCTTTACGCAGTCAGGAACATTGGCTTTGCGCTCGGCATAATTGCTGCAGCGGCAAGAACCAGAATCAAACAATTTACAATGAACGTCGGTGGTATGAATGTCGCCTGTATCTTCGTCTTCCAGACGTATCAGGCAACATTTGCCACAACCATCGCACAAGCTTTCCCATTGGGCTTCGGTCATGTCTGCGAGTTTGGTGTCTGTCCAAAATGGCATCTGGATTACCGCACAAACTTTGCCGCAATTTCTACATGCGATGTGAAACGGAATTGATCGAAGGTTTCAATTTCAGCGAGGCGATAACCCCCATCTATCAAAATGCGGGCGTCACGGGCAAAGCTTGCTGGATCACAGGAGATTGCTACCACCAGATCAATTTTCGAACGGGCAATCTGGGCACTTTGCGCTTCTGCGCCAGCGCGGGGCGGATCAAAGACGATAGCGTCCAAGCCCTTCATCTCTAAGGGGGCCAATGGGGCCCGATAGAGGTCACGCGCTTCTGCGACCAATGTCTTGCCGCCGGCCAATCCATCTGAAGCCTTTTTCATGGCAGCAACAGCCTGCGCATCGGACTCGATGGCACGAACCAGCGACTTTTCCTTTAATCGAAGCGCAAATGTGCCAATACCAGCGAACAAATCTGCGACATGCTTGCGACCTAAAGTCCATGCCAGCACGCGGGCGGCCAAGGCCTCTTCCCCCGCCCGTGTTGCTTGGAGAAAAGCTCCGGCTGGTAACTCGACTATAGCTTGGCCCATTTTCACACGGGGCGTGACGCGGGTCAGAGCGGTCTGGCCATGCAGTGTTAAACGACCAATTTCACCAGCCTCTGCCAGCGCCGCTAAACGTTCTAAGCCCTTGCGCTCAAACTTCTCAATCCGACCGGCATTACGCACATCGATATCCAAGCCGACGGGGGTTTCGGTGACAAGAAGGTCAATGGTTTCCTGCTTGGGTGCTAATGCTTCGGCTAAAGCTGCCAATCGGGGGAGAGCTGCATTCAAGCCGGGGGTCAAAACCGGACAAGCAGTGATCGTCTCAATCTGATGGCTTTTGGCTTGGGCGAACCCGAACAAAAAGCGCGGCCCCGCATGCTTACCATGAAACGTCGCGCGCCTCCGTCCTTGACCCCAGGCAGGTTGAGTCGGGCCCAAAGCGACATCAATGCCGACCCGCCGTAAGGTCCGTTCCACCAAACCTGCCTTCCAAGCCAAATAGGGGCCTTCAGCCCAATGCTGCAGCGAACAGCCACCACAGACGGTAAAGTGGCCACAAACAGGCTCCACGCGCTCGCTTGAAGCTTGCAAGACTTTCACCAAAGCAGCACGGTCTCCCCGCTGGTTTGCCTCAACCTCTTCACCTGGCAGCGTGAAGGGTACGTGGACTGCGCGATCCTGATCGCGCGAAACGCCGTCTCCGCGTGCGCCAATATGGTCAATGTTGAGCGTGAGTGTTTCCTGAATGCTTTTGTTCATATCTGCTCATGCGCCGTTCAGGGAGGAAGTTGCAAGTTAGCTTTCACAGAAGGCCTGCAGCAATCCCCCATCTATCCCTTGGGTCTTCTCTGTAAAGGAGCATCGTGATGCGTACATTGATTTTCTCAAGCTTGGCTGCAACGCTGGCCCTTTCAGCCCCTGCCATTGCTTCTGCCCAGACCTACAACAACACTTACCCAAATTATGGCGCTGTCTCACAAGAGTGCCAGCAAAGCCTGAACAACAACCGTTTGGCCGGTGGTGCTATTGGTGCGGTTGCCGGCGCGGTGTTTGGCAAGCAGATTGCTGGACGTAATGCCCGCAAAGAAGGTACGGTCCTAGGCGCCGTAGTTGGTGCAGTTGCTGGTTCGCAAATTGCCAAAGGCCGCGTTGCTTGCGACGACCAAGTTTACCGCGGTTACGAACACAATCAGCGCCAAGAACGCCAAGAAGGTTATCGCAACCAAGGTACTCAAAGCTATGAATACTCCAACAATGATCGCTATAGCGACTATCGTCCAAGCCGTCGCAATCATCACCGTGACGATGATCATGCCTACCGAGCCACCTATACTCCCCCTGTCGTAAGCCGTCAGGAATGTGGTTGGGGCGAAGCCGCCTTGCGTCGACCAGATGGCCTCTATGAACGTCAACAAGTATGGATGTGCCGCGATAATCGTGGTGAATGGCAAGTCGCAAACTAACCATTTGCCCTGTTAGACAAGCCGCTTCCCTGTTATGAGGGAGGCGGCTTTGTTTTCGGTACAACACGGCAACCAAACCGCCACTAAGCCTGTGATTTGTTTTCCCTGTTTTGGTGAAGACTAGGGCCAACCGGCTAATGATTTGCCATAGTATTGTGAAGTGACGAAAGAATTTCGTCGAGATTTGATTCGAACGTCCCAGAAAAGGACATGAAAATGCGAAGTGTTTTGCTTGGTGTCGCGCTCTCAGGCTTGTTAGCAGGCCCCGCTCTTGCCCAATGCGTTTTTGTCGCCTGCCCCGGCTCGTCTGGCAGCAGCATGATGAGCTCGAGTAGCAGCAGTTCAGATTCGACCAGTGGGTCGTCCTCCATGTCACAGCATGAAGTCTCTCAAACTGTGACTATTGCCCCCGACACGACAAAGACTTTTGTGCGAGAAGAAGTTGTGCGCGAACCAGAAGCGCATGGGAGTAATCAGGCTCATCATCAAGAACACACGCGAAATGCTTACCGGCATGGTTATCGAGATGGCTACCGAGACGGCTATTCAGATCGCGGTAGACCTAAAGCGCGCACAACAAAGCCGCGCCGCGGCGCTGCGGTTGCACCAGCCCGCCATCACCGAACCGCAGGCAAGGCCAAACGCACGCAAGGCTCGGTCACCAGTTCTTCAGCTTGGGTAGCTAACAGCCGGCCTTTCGTCGATACAGTCAAGGATCGTGCGACCAGCTATGAAGCAGCCACCAAAGGTTCAGCCATTACTTTAGCTAGCAAGAGCAGTGCGTCGAGCAGCGCCTCATGGTCTTCTACCTCCTCAATGAGCAGTTGGTCAAACCAGGGCGGCATGACTTCGTGGCCCGCGCCAGTCATGCCAATGCAACAAGGTGGCATGATCTGCGGCTGGAGTGTCCAGACAATCACCACGCCCGACGGGCATACATTGCCGCCGCAACAAACTTGGGTATGCCAATGTCCACAGGGCTGGCGTCCGCCCGGCTATTGATCTTGTAAGCTGTTTTTTGACTTTCTGGGAGACGATGGAGACGATTATGCGCCAACCAATTCAAACGATCCTTATCGCAAGTCTGTGTGCGACCAGCCTTTTAAGCGCAACCCAAGCATCAGCTCATGGGGAGAAGCAACGTTCACCTATGCCGCGCGCAATGGGCCAGCCAGAGAGTTTTTCTGGCTCTTGCGCTGAAGCGAAATCGGGCTCGCGAGCTGCAGGCGGCATGATTGGCGCGGTTGGTGGCGGCATAGCTGGTAAAGCACTTGCTGCCGCTGCTGTGCAGCCTGAGGGTATCGTGCTGGGAGCTGTTATTGGGGCATTTGTTGGTTCGCAGATTGGCGGCTCAAAGGTTACCTGCCCCGCCGAGGAAGATCAGGAATTGCGACCTCACGCAGGGTATTTGCCTGTGCCAGAGCCAACACACGCACCGACGGCCCGGCGTGTCGTTGGCGGGGACTGGTATCAGCCTTCACCACATTCCTATTACGGGCGCGAGCGTCGTGGACCTTTGTATGCCGCCCCAGCGGACATCCCCCGCCCAGCACAGGTTCCGCGGGATTCCTACGTGGGTCAAGCAGGCCCTGTAACAGGCGGCATGCACCCTGGCAGTTTTCCACCAATGCCCTGCATGGTATGCACCCGCTAAAGGCTTAGTCTTGGCTTTCCCGACGCGCATGGAGCAGATACTCCCGATTGCCATCGCCACCAGCGATGGGGCTTTCGATCAGGTTCAGAACCTTAAAGCCGCAAAGGCCGTCTAATTCCTGACGGACTTCTTCCACAATAACTGCCGCCACAGCGGGATCGACCAGGCCGCGTTTGCCTACGCGCGCCGGACCTGCTTGAAACTGCGGCTTCACCAACGCCACCAGATCAGCCTTTGGCGCGACCAGAGGCAGGATGGCCGGCAAGATTTTTTCCAGCCCAATAAAGCTCACATCGATCACTATGAGGTCAGGCACAGGTTCTCCTAAATCATCAGGCGTTAAGGATCGAGCATCTGTGCCCTCAAGTGAGGTGATGGCTGGATTGCTCCGTAAGCTTGGGTCCAACTGATCTCGCCCGACGTCGACGGCAACCACGTGGGCCGCCCCCCGGCTAAGCAGGACCTGTGTGAATCCGCCGGTCGAAGCCCCGATATCGAGCGCATAGCGGTCGGTAGCCATAATGGCAAAGGAATCTAGAGCCGCAATTAATTTCAAACCAGCGCGTGAGACCCAATGATAGGCCAACTGCGCGGTGAGTGGGCAATCAGGCTCCAAGAGTTCAGAAGGTTTAGCGATAACACGGTCTCCCGACCGCACTAGCCCTGCTTCGATGGCTTCGCGCGCTTTGGCCCGGGTGGCGATCAGGCCACGTGCCACCAATAACAAATCTGCTCTCACTCGTTCCATGGCCTAGGGCCTATCCTGCGCAGCGTGTTTTGACCACCCCGGGCGCACACCCCAGCCCAAACAAAAACGGCGGGCCCAAAGACCCGCCGCCCAGCTTCAATTAGGGTTTAGGCCCTAGTCGAGTTTGTGTGGCAATTCATTGGCAGCAGGCTCATGACCCGTCACGAATTCGCCCTTGGCGAGTTTGGAGTTCCACATCCCATAGAGGAAATAAACTGCGGTTGCGCCAAGCAAGAAGAAGAAGAAGAACTGCAGCACGCGCTGTTCCACCGTAAAGATCAAAGCCACGCAAGACAAAATGCCGAAGATTGGCAAAATCGGGTAGAGTGGCACTTTAAAGCCGCGTGGCAGGTCGGGACGAGCCTGACGCAACCAAATCACCGAGATACAAACGATGGCAAATGCGGCCAACGTTCCAACCGAGGTGACATCGCCCAACACGTTAATGTCGAACATGCCTGCGGCGAATGCCACGAGCAATCCGACCACAATAGTATTGATCCAAGGTGTTTGGAACTTGGGATGCACTCGCGCGAAAATCTTAGGCAATAGGCCATCACGAGCCATCGCGTAAAAGATCCGTGTTTGGCCGTACATGAGCACCAAGATTACCGACGTAAGACCGATAATCGCTCCAGCCTTAATCGTCATCGCGAACCAAGCCCATTGTGGTCCCATGGAGTCCACAGCCACAGCGACTGGATCAGGCACATTTAGCTCTTTGTAATTGACCAGCAAGGTCAAAACGGCCGCTACCAACATGTAGAGGACGGTACAGACCAGCAAAGAACCAATGATACCAATCGGCATGTCTTTCTTGGGGTTTTTCGCTTCTTGTCCAGCGGTAGAGACCGCTTCAAAGCCGATGTAAGCGAAGAAAACGATGGAAGCGGCGCGGAAAACCCCCTCCCAGCCAAACTTTCCTTCACCCTCATTCTCAGGGATGAACGGCACCCAATTCTGAGACAATTCAGGTAAATGGGTTAGGACTTTGTAGCCGCCGATCACGATAAATGCGACAATCACGCTGACCTTAATGGCCACAATGACGTTGTTGACTTGCGAGGATTCTGAAATCCCGATCGTCAGCAAACAGGCGAGAACCAACGTTACCAAAAATGCCGGGACGTTGAACAAAGTTGTCAAGGTCGTGCCATCTTTGAGGGTAGTTGTGTGGTTCATCGGTCCCGTGAATTCTGGCGGGATCACCAAACCAAAGTCACCCAAGAGACTAACCACATATCCAGACCAACCCACTGCCACCACCGAGGCGGCAAGCCCGTACTCAAGCAGCAAAAGTGCGCCCATGATCCAAGCAGCAAATTCGCCCAAAGTAGTGTAGGAATAAGTATAAGCCGAGCCTGAGACAGGCAAGGTTGAGGAAAGTTCTGCGTAGCATAAACCGGCACAAGCGCAGACCAAGCCTGCCACCACGAAGGACAACATCACAGCAGGGCCAGCGTGCAAGGCTGCAGCATTCCCGGTCCGAACAAAAATACCCGCCCCGATGATGCAGCCAATGCCCAGAAGCACCAGATTGACGGGCCCTAAGGTCCGCTTCAACTCACTCTTTTCGTTCTCGCTCATGATCTGAGCGACCGATTTGCGTGCGAAAATTCGACTAAGTCCAGTCGCCGCTTTGGTTTCAGCCATTCAACCCCCCTTAAACAGGTTCATGTGGGCGCGACACTTTTGGGTCGCTTTCTCCCCCGTAACTTTACGCTAGTGCCCTCTGGCCAGATTGGCAACAAAACAACGTGCTAATCGCCACTTCTGCTGCACTCTTGATCGGATTGAGGCACGATGTGGTGCAAGTGGGCGTAGATGATGTATGTCGCGTGCAAAGGTTAGGTGCACGAAGGCTGATTTAGCGCTACATCTCGCACATGAGCAATTCTTCAATTTATGAGGGTCTAGGCACCCTCGGCCAAGACGTTCGCGGTTACGCATCTCCTGAAGCGGCTGTGCTTGAACGAGTCGCCAATCCCCATTTAGGCACTGCCTATCTAGCGCGCTTTGTAGCGCCAGAATTCACCAGCCTATGCCCTGTCACAGGGCAACCTGACTTTGCGCATCTGGTCATCGACTATGTGCCGGGGGACTGGTTGGTTGAGAGTAAAAGCTTGAAGCTATTTCTAACCAGTTTCCGTAATCACGGCGCTTTCCACGAGGATTGTACCGTCGCAATTGGCAAACGCTTGGTTGAATTTTTGGCACCAGAATGGCTTCGAATAGGGGGCTATTGGTATCCTCGTGGCGGAATACCGATTGACGTATTCTTTGCCACGGGCCCAGCGCCAGAGGGTGTTTGGATTCCCGATCAAGGTGTGTCGCCCTATCGTGGACGAGGCTAAGTGACAGCCCTGATCGACCCTCGCGAAGCCAATCACCCAAACTTCCGATTGGAGCTTCAAGAGGCCGCCCAATCGCGGGCTTGGGAAACACTGGCCAGGGCTGCGGCCATGATAGAGCCCGGGATGAATGACCTCGACGGCAAAGCGATTGTCGATCAGGCAATTATGGATAGCGGAGCAGAGAGGCTTTGGCATGCCAGTCAAGTACGATTTGGTTCAAACACGCTTTTGCCGTTTGGAGAAACGCCAGCCGCCCCGCATATTCTAGAGCCCAATGATCTCTTCTTCCTTGACATTGGGCCGTGCTATGAAGGTCATGAAGGCGATGTCGGTGCCGGTTTCACCTTGGGCCGAGTCCCCGCCTACCAAAGCTTGATTGAGGATTCCAAGGCGGTCTTCGCAGCGGTCAAGGCGCATTGGATCGAAACCGGGGCGAATGGGCCCGCGCTTTATGACTTTGCTTTGGCTGAGGCTGCTAAACGCGGGCGGACTTTGGCTCTAGAAGGGGCATCGGGCCACCGGATCGGGGCGTTCCCGCACCGCGTTCATCACAGCGGAAAACTCAAAGCCTTTGGCAAAACCCCCTCTCCCGCCGCATGGATTCTCGAGATCCACGTTGTTGATCACGCCTTGAAGGCTGGGGCATTTTACGAAGATATGTTGTAAACGCAATCAATTAGCCACTTTAGGACCGATCGCACCAAATATTGTGTTACGTCCTTCGGGTAAATTGGCCTTCTTGCCTTGTGCGGCCAACACCCCAGTGCGTTTCACCCTGTCAGCGCGGGTTTTAGGTCGTTTTGCCTCAGCGATCCATTCAAGAATGCCACGCTGGCTTGAAGCGGGCATCAAACGCCAGTTCTGGGCGGCATAGACCGTTTCAGCCAAAGCGAGCGCTAAATCTTCCGGGTCAATCAACGCATCCACATCATTCAAGCGGTCTTTCGCACCATTGGCCTAAGCAACTTTGATTAAGGCTAAGCCACGAGGAGCTATTAGGCCTAGCACGAGGAGTTTTTCATCCTTTGCTTGTTTGCCAAAGACCAAGAGCTGTTTGGACGACGCGGCGACAGAAGCAGCATAGACCTGTTCAAAATTTATCCTTTTTCCTGCATGAAATCAGCTCAGAATCTCAATTATCAAGACTTTGTTAACCATGCCAAGCCATCCCATAACAGTGCGAAACTAGAATTGGTTTTTATCGCTCTGAGTCGGAGAAGCTGACAATGAATGCCCCAGAAGTCCTTGATGTGGCCCGCGATGCGATCTGGCTAACGATCGCTATGTCAGCACCAGTTATGCTGGTTGGTTTGGCGGTTGGCTTGGTAATTGGTTTGCTACAAGCGCTCACCCAAATTCAAGAACAAACTCTTGTATTTGTACCAAAAATCCTGGCCATCTTCGCGGCTCTTTTGCTGTTTTTGCCCTTAATGGGCGGCATGCTGGGCGAATTTATGACCCAGATGTTGGCCAAAGTTGCGTCTGGCGGCGCAGGCTAACGGGCCCGGCGGATGGAACTCCTACCGCAAACGGTTTGGGTGATCGGACTTGTCTTCGCGCGGGTTGGCGCTTTGATGATGCTTGCACCAGGCATCGGCGATCAATTCGTGCCGACGCGAGCCCGACTGATGGTTGCGCTTTTTATCGCGTTTACCTTAGCCCCCGTCGTTTCAGGTAAGATCGCGCCCTTGCCATCTGATACCGCCGATATGTTCCTAGCCATCGCTAAAGAAATCCTCATTGGTTTATCGTTGGGCCTGACAACCCGAATCTTGTTTTCAGCGCTTGCCACAGCTGGCGCGATTGCTGGTATGCAGACTGGTCTAGGTATGGCCATGGCTTTCGACCCCTCCCAACAACAACAAGGCGCAGTCTTCGGAACGTTTTTGGCGCTCCTTGGAACTGCCTTGGTGTTTCAAAGCGACGTGCATCATCTGTTTATTTCCGGCGCAGCCAAAAGCTTTGATAATTTCTTGCCCGGTGCGCCCCTGCCCCTTGGCGATATGGCCCAGTTTAGCCTGCGTGCTTTCAGTCAAGCTTTTTCCCTAGCCATCCAGATTACGGCACCCCTGTTATTATTTGGCATCGTGATCAACGTGGCTTTAGGCATAATAAACCGGGTGGCACCTGCTATTCAGGTGTTCTTCATTGCGCAGCCAATCCAAGTTCTTTTAGGAATTATGCTGTTTGCAATTACTGCTGGGGCGGGCATGTTGGTGTGGCTTGAAGCCATTGCCGCCGCCGGCCGGTCCTTGAATTGAGGCCGCTCGATGGAAGAAGATGAATCGCAAAAAACCGAAGCCCCCAGTCAGTACAAACTGGATGAGGCTCGTAAAAAAGGCGATGTTCCCAAATCGCAAGACATTGCAACTCTGTTTGTCTTAACCGCAGGCATTGCGGTCCTTTTGACTCTTGGTCTACATAGCGCGCGGGAACTCGCGCGCTACATTACCGTTTTCATCGAACGGCCAGAGCAATTTGCTTTTGATAGTGGTGCCCTTCAACGCCTCAGCTTCGATGTCGGCTCCAAAATGGTAATCTTGATGAGCGCCACGATTGGCGCAATTTGTATTGCTGGTCTAGCAGGCCATGTGGTGCAATCAGGCTTATTGTTCACCGCGGAGAAGATGATCCCAAAGATTGAGAAAATTTCCCCGATTGCAGGCTTCAAGCGCCTGTTTGGGGCAGAGGCTTTGTTGACCTTTGGCAAAACTGTTTTGAAATTGGTTGTCATCTGCTGGGTCGCTTACGCAATCTTGGCCCCCCACGCCCGAGAAATGCCAATCCTGGTGGAAATGGAACCTGCCGCCCTGATGCCAGTACTAGTCAAAATCCTACTTGAACTTTGCTTTGCTTTGTTTGGCATTATCGCGGTCGCCTCAGTTGCAGATTACGCGATCCAGCGCTTTTCGTGGATCAAGCGCAACCGCATGAGTAAACAGGAACAAAAAGACGAGTACAAAAAACTAGAAGGTGATCCACTGATCAAAATGAAGGTGCGTCAAATCCGCATGCAGCGCGGACGCAATCGCATGATGGCCAAGGTGCCTGAGGCGACTGTGATCATAACCAACCCAACACACTTCGCAGTGGCCTTACTTTATGTGGCAGGTGAAACCCCTGCCCCCATCTGTGTGGCCAAGGGTGTGGACAACCTGGCTTTGAAAATTCGTGAAATTGCAACGGCTTCGGACGTACCCATCATCGAAGACCTCTCGCCCGTGCACTATATGCCAGTGTTGATCTTGAGGAGACTATTCCAGCTGAACACTATCAAGCTGTAGCTAAAATCATTGGAGTGATTTTGGGTGTAGCCGCGCGGAGCAAATCAGGTGATTCTCTCCAGAGTCGAGTCCAAAACGCCGCCTAGGCGAAAATTTGGAGCGATTTGGGGCAGAGACGCATGGCTGGACTTTTAAAGATGTTTTCCCGGTCGGAATCACACGACTGGCTGGCAAGTATGGACGGGCCCGCCGCCCTCTTCACCCGGTCAGGGCGCTTTGTTGCAGGCAACCCCGCCTATGATGGCATCTACAGACCTGTGTCGATTGACCCACTCTTAATGAGCTTGCTCGACCAGGCCTGCGCCTTTAGGGCCTCTAAGGCGGTTCGCCGTGGAATAAGTTTGGATGAAACACAAGGCCAGATGCGCGTCCGTGTCAGCGTTATCGGCGACCATGCACTGGTTCGACTGACCACAGTTGAAGGACCGGCCCAGCCACCAGAAGACTCTCACGAAGCTTTGGGATCTTCATCTCAAGCTGGCCTTGCTGTTCAAACCGCATCTTCGCTGTTGACCGGCCTCGCACGATTGATTGCCGAAGCCCCAGTTGGCTTTGCTCGCTTGGACCGCCGTGATGCACGCCACGCGATTATTCAAGAAGCCAATCCCGCTTTTGTCCGAATTGCAGGGGCTGGCAAAGGGGCGAAGCTTTCAGACCTAGTTGCCTCCGCCCATGCAGACGATTTAGACCGCCTAGAGGTTGGTGGGCAACGCCCGATTGAATTGGATATCGCCAATACAGGCGGGCAAACTTGCGAAGGATGGTTGTTAGAAGATGAACATGATGGAGCCGCCCTCTTGCTGGTTGACGTTTCGACCCGTCGGGAAATGGAACATCGCCTCGCGCAGACCAGCAAAATGCAAGCTGTCGGTCAAATCGCGGGCGGGGTTGCCCACGAACTCAATAACTTCCTTTTGGTCATCACACTGAATTGCGACGCCTTGCTGGCGCGCCATCCAGTTGGAGACCCCAGCTATGGTGAATTGCAGAGCATTCAGAACACCAGTGCGCGGGCGGCAGAGCTTGTCAAAATGCTTCTGGCCTATGCGCGCAAACAGACTTTCCGACGTGATATTCTAGATGTCGGGGCAGTTTTAACTGAGTTTGCAGTTTTGATGCGCCAGGTCTTGGACGAACGAATTGTCTTTGAAATCACCCACGGCCGCGACCTTCCTAATGTGCGCGCTGACAAGCAACAATTGGAAACTGTCTTTATGAACCTCGTCACCAATGCCCGCGATGCGGTCTTGATGTCTGGTAGGGGTAAAGGCTCTGTGACCGTCCGCACCAAGCGCGCAACGACACAGGATGTGCGAACCGCTCTGAAGGGTTTGAGCATTGCTGATATCGAAGATTGCGATTGGGCGATGATTTCGGTGACCGATACGGGAACGGGCATGAACCAAGACATTGCTACCAAAATCTTTGAGCCCTTCTTTACGACAAAGGAACAAGGCAAAGGGACGGGCATTGGTTTGGCTACTGTCTATGGCATCATCAAGCAATCTGATGGCTTTATTGCACTCGATTCGGTTGAGAATGAAGGCACGACCTTCCATGTCTTCTTGCCAGCCACCACCGCCGATGATGTCAATCACACAATACTAACTGCGCAAGCTCAAGCTATTGAGGCGCGGCCGATGGACTTAGCAGGACGCGGGCGAATCTTGTTGGTTGAAGATGAAGAAGGCGTTCGCAATATCGCGACCCGCCTTCTAACCCAGCGCGGCTATCAGGTGACTTCAGCGGGGGATGGCGAAGAAGCCCTCGAAATACTCGAGAATGACCCCAATAGCTTCGACCTGGTATTGTCGGACGTTGTGATGCCAGGCTTGGATGGTCCGGGTCTTCTGAAAGCAGCCAAGCCATATTTGGGTCACGCACGTATTGTCTTCATGTCTGGGTATGCTGAACAGGATTTTGCCCAAACCTTGGAAGATGAACGCTCCATCTCCTTCTTACCAAAGCCGTTTACGCTGGCACAATTGGCAGAGCGGGTTAAAACAGAACTTGCGGCGACCTGATACGTCACAAATGGACGTAAATATTTTAAAAATATTGGATAATCCACTTTGTTCCGCTTGTGTTCTTAGAACATATCAGATACAAACTCTTTATGATGTGACGAGGCCTGGTTTGCACACAGCTCTACTGAGCCCATTGTGCCGATGCAGGCGGGAATCGTGAAAAGGGGTTCAAAAATGGCTACTCAGGCTTCAAATGCAGCGCTTCGCTTGGTGGAAAAAAACGATATGGACAAAGAAAAAGCTCTCGAATCAGCTCTGTCTCAGATTGAGCGTGCCTTTGGTAAAGGGTCAATCATGCGCTTGGGCGAACAAGGTGCCGCGGTCGAGATTGAATCGGTTTCAACTGGCTCTCTCGGACTCGATATCGCCTTGGGGATTGGCGGCCTGCCGCGCGGTCGCATCGTCGAAATTTACGGCCCTGAAAGCTCGGGCAAAACCACTTTGGCACTGCATTGTATTGCCGAGGCACAGAAAAGTGGCGGAGTTTGTGCCTTCGTCGACGCCGAACATGCGCTCGACCCAATTTATGCCCGCAAGCTCGGTGTGGATTTAAGTGACCTGTTGATTTCTCAGCCAGACACTGGCGAACAAGCCCTTGAAATCACCGACACCTTGGTGCGCTCCGGTGCGGTCGACGTTTTAGTGATCGACTCCGTTGCGGCACTGACGCCTAAGGCTGAAATCGAAGGCGATATGGGTGACAGTCTGCCCGGTCTTCAGGCCCGCTTGATGAGCCAAGCTTTGCGCAAATTGACCGGATCTATCTCGCGCTCTAAGACCTTGGTGATCTTTATCAACCAAATCCGCATGAAAATCGGTGTAATGTTCGGCAATCCTGAAACTACTACGGGCGGGAATGCGCTGAAATTCTATGCGTCGGTGCGTCTGGACATTCGTCGCATTGGCCAGATCAAGGACAAAGAAGATGTGGTGGGCAATGTCACCCGCGTCAAAGTCGTCAAGAACAAGGTTGCCCCGCCGTTCAAACAGGTCGAGTTTGATATTCTATATGGTGAAGGCATCTCTAAGCAAGGCGAATTGATTGATCTGGGCGTTAAGGCTGGGATCGTTGAGAAATCTGGCTCTTGGTATTCTTACGACAGCACCCGGATTGGCCAAGGCAAGGACAATGCGCGTGCCTTCTTGAAGTCAAACCCTGAAATGGCGGCTGAGATTGAACATAAGGTGCGCCAGAATGCTGGAATTCTCGCTGAAGTCTTAGCCGGTGAGCCTGTCTCTGATGATGGCGAGATGGACGATATGTAGGTTGACCTGAAGGGCGGTTTCCACCCTTCAACGACGAAACCAAAGACGTTGGCTGTCAGGAATGCCTAAGAGAGCCGCAGAATTTTTATAGCAGGACCAAGCCTATTCGGTTTGGTCCTGTTGCGTCTTGGGCAATGCCGCCGCAGTCCAAACACTCAAGCTGTTTTACGCACCACAATCATGTAATTCATGCTGGTGTCCGCCCCTAATGACCAGCGATCCATCAGAGGATTGTAATTGACGCCAATCGGTTCATCGAGGCTCAGCCCTGCTTCCGGCTTTAAAGCTGCTTGAACTTCAGAGGGTTTGACCAGCTTGTCGTAATCATGGGTGCCCGGCGGCAACCAACGCAAGATTCGTTCCGCCCCGATAATCGCGAGCGCCAGAGCTTTAGGCGTGCGATTGATGGTCGCAACAAACATCAGGCCACCGGGCGCTACCAATTGTGCTGTATTCTTTAGAAAAGCTGCTGCATCGGCCACATGCTCCACAACTTCCATGTTGAGCACAATATCAAACTGACCCTCACCAGCAGCTAGTAAACCTTCCGCGGTACCATAACGATAGTCGATCGAAAGCCCTGTTTGGGCCGCATGGGTCATGGCCGTTTTGATATTGGGTTCGGTTGCATCTACCCCGGTCACAGCTGCGCCCAAACGTGTCATGGGCTCGCTCAAAAGACCGCCACCACACCCAATATCAAGTAACTTCAAACCCTTGAGGGGTAAGTCAGAACCAGGCCTCAATCCGAAATGGGCTTCTGCTGTCTCGCGAATGAAGCGCAGCCGGGTGGGGTTAAATTTGTGCAAAGGGCGGAATTTGCCATAAGGGTTCCACCAGTCCTCAGCCATGGCCGCAAACTTGGCCACTTCTGCCGGGTCGATCGAAGGCGAATGTGGCGGCATCTCCATCGTGGCGTCTTGGGTGGCTCTAGGCATCGGGTTCAACTCACCTGTGTGACAGTTTGCAACATGCGAAAGGATTGACCTTATGACTTCATAGAGCGATGAGCGCGCGCGTCGAGAGCCATCGTCTGTTTGTAACAGCGGATTTCTGCGTCTAAAGGCATATCTAGGGAGCAAAGAAGCATGTCGCGTCTAGTGATGAAGTTTGGTGGAACTTCTGTGGGCGACGTCGAACGTATCCGCCGCGTTGCGCGCTTGGTTAGTGCTGAGCGTAAGGCAGGGCGTGGGATCGCCGTGGTCGTCTCAGCTATGTCGGGTGAAACAAATCGTCTTGTCGAACTCTCCCGTCAAGCTGGTGAAGGCCTGCCCCCAGAATTATTCGATGATGAGTATGACGTTGTAGTGGCCACAGGCGAGCAAGTCACAACGGGTCTTCTCGCTTTGGCTTTACGTAGCATGGGGATCCCGGCGCGCTCTTGGCAGGGATGGCAAATCCGCGTCGCTTCCAGCTCCGCACACGGATCTGCCCGTATATCCGATATTGATGCTGAAGAAGTGGCAGCCGCCATTGATTCAGGCGAAGTGGCGGTGATCCCGGGCTTCCAAGGCGTGACCGAAGAGGATCGCATTACGACTTTGGGTCGGGGTGGGTCTGATACATCCGCAGTTGCCGTTGCTGCCGCCCTAAAGGCTGAGCGATGTGATATCTATACAGATGTGGACGGGGTTTATACAACCGACCCCCGCATGGTACCCAAGGCCCAGCGCCTTGAAAAAATCTCTTATGAGGAAATGCTCGAAATGGCCTCGCTCGGGGCGAAAGTCCTGCAAACGCGTTCGGTAGAATTAGCGATGGCCAAGCGTGTGCCTGTGCGCGTGTTGTCGAGTTTTGTAGAACCCGGTGAGCCAAACCCTGGAACTTTGGTCTGTGATGAGGATGAAATTGTGGAAAAGCAAATCGTGTCGGGCATCGCCTATTCACGCGACGAAGCTAAAGTCTCGCTGAAAGCTTTGCAGGATCACCCTGGTGTTGCCGCCGATATTTTTGGCCGTTTGGCTGAGGCAAACATCAATGTGGATATGATCGTTCAAGCTCCTTCGCGTACTGAGGGCGCAGTCAACATGACGTTTACCGTTCCAGAGCGGGAAGCTGATCGCGCTATGGCGCTCATGAGTGCCGCTCAGGAGCAAATTGGCTTTGAACAGGTTGAAGTCAAAAAGGACGTCTCGAAAGTGTCTGTTATCGGGGTCGGAATGCGATCACACGTGGGCGTTGCCCGCATCATGTTTGATGCCCTGTCCAAAAAGGGGATCAATATCGAAAACATCGCAACATCCGAGATCAAAATCTCGGTTTTGATCGACAGCTCATACACTGAATTAGCTGTTCGCGCGCTGCATACGGCCTACGGGCTCGACGCTGCCTAAATTTTGTGCAGCTTGCAGCAAAAAATGCTGTCGCTTTGAAGGAAAGGTTATCCCTTCTCTTGTATGAGTAAGGCAACTTATGGTGTGGTCCTGCAAGTGGGGGTGTCACACCGCACCGTTTCGAGGAAGTGAATGAGCCCTGTTTCTTCTGGCAATGCGGGGGGGTCACGCGTCTTATTGCGTCGCCTGCGCGATGTCATGGTACAGGACGCCGACACCCAAACCCGTTTAGACCGGATCGTCGCGCAGATCGGCACGACGATGGTAGCAGACGTGTGCTCTATTTATCTGCGGCGTTCGGACGGATCGCTGGAATTGTTCGCCACAGAGGGTCTCTCGCGCGATGCAATCCACCGCACTAGGATGAAGGTAGGAGAAGGCCTGGTTGGCCTGGTGGCTGAAGGGGTGGAGCCGATCAGCCTAGCGGACGCGCCAAAGCATCCCCGCTTTTCCTATCGCCCTGAGACCGGCGAAGACCCGTTCCAATCCTTCATGGGCGTGCCAGTGTTACGCAGTGGCCGGGTTGTCGGGGTATTGGTGGTGCAGAACCGCTATGCCCGCACCTATGAAGATGACGAAATCGAAGCCCTACAGTTAATCGCGACGGTCCTGGCTGAAATCGTCTCTGTCGAGGACCTCACAGGGGCCTTGTCGGAATTTCAGATCAAGCCGACCACCCCTGAAACGCTGAAAGGCAAAGCCTACTCACGCGGTCTTGCAACGGGTCAGGCACTTCTTCACGATCCAGATGTTGAACCGACGCGCTATTTGTCTGACGATCCGGTGGCAGAAGAAAAAAGGCTCGATGAGGCCTTGAGTAAATTGCGTTCAGGCTTGGAAGCGCTGCTGGCAGGGGATGTGCAAACCTTGGGTGGCACTTCTTTTGAAGTGCTGGAGACATTTCACTTACTCAGCCAAGACCGGTCGTGGGAAAGACGGCTACGCGATGGGGTGAAAAACGGCCTGACTGCAGAAGCGTCGGTAGAGCAAGTGCGCTCAGAGCACCGCGCCCGCATGTCTAGCGCCAAAGACGGGTATATTCGCGACCGTCTGCACGACCTAGAAGAACTCGATAATCGCCTGCTGCGATACCTCTCAGGCGATGCCGGTGACCGCAAGGAAGCACCAGAGAATTCTATTCTGGTTGCGCGCGATATTGGCCCTGCGGAGCTTCTCGAATATGGCCGTGGGCGTATCAAAGCGATTCTTCTAGAAGAAGGTTCCCCGTCTTCCCATGCTGCGATTGTGGCCAAGGCAATGGGTGTCCCCATGTTGGGCCAACTGCCAAACCTACTTTCGCGAGTTGAAGCTGGCGACATGATCATTGTCGACGGCAATGAAGCCCAAGCCTATTTGCGCCCCGATAAAATGGTCTCTGCCGCATTACATAGCCGGTTTGAAGCCCAAAGTGCCGAGCAAGAGTTATTTGCGGCCACAAAGGACCTGCCGAGTCAAACCCTTGATGGCCAAGACATCCAGCTGCTTCTAAATGCCGGCCTAGCTATCGACTTGGAGCAATTGGAAACAACAGGGGCCAGTGGCGTAGGCCTTTATCGGACCGAGTTTCAATTCATGATCGCGGACTCGCTGCCCCGTCTCGATGCACAAACCGCGCTCTACACTGAAGCATTGGATCTCGCCAATGGCCGCCCTGTTACCTTCCGAACCCTTGATCTCGGCGGCGACAAGGTTGCGGCTTATATGCCAACTGAGCGCGAGGAGAACCCTGCAATGGGCTGGCGGGCTGTCCGAATGGGCCTCGATAGGCCGGGCTTGTCACGCTATCAGTTGCGGGCTTTGGTAAGGGCAGCGGAGGGCCGCCTGTTGCGGGTTATGTTCCCGCTGGTAGCAGTGTTGGATGAGTTTCACCGCGCTCGAGAACTCCTCGAAAAGGAATTGGCTTGGGCCCGTGCCAACGGCCGGCTTGGGCCGGCGAGAGTGGAAACCGGCGCAATGATCGAAGCCCCCGCTTTGGCTTGGGATACAGCCTCGATTGCGGTGCATGCCGACTTCTTATCCATCGGTACCAACGATCTGATGCAATTCTTTTTCGCGGCAGACCGTGGTACCGCCAAGGTTGCTGATCGCTATGACATTTTATCGCGACCTGCGCTTACCTTCTTGAAGCATATTCGCATTAGCGCTGGCCAAACGCCGATCTCAATTTGCGGCGAACATGCTGGACGCCCTCTCGAAGCTATGGCCATGATCGGATTGGGCTTTACTCGTCTCTCTATGCCTGCAGGGGGAATAGGACCAGTGAAACGAATGCTTATGTCCCTAAATGGAGAAGATTTCTCCAAAACATTGATGTCTTTGTTGCGCAATGGTGACGGCCACCTTCGCAATGCACTAAAAGACTATGCAAAAGCTCACGGAGTGATTGTAAACTGATTGTTAAACTGACATAAACTAGCGCTAATGAAAGCTAAATGAAATGTCCGCATTATGGTGGCATCGAATATAAAGGATTGACACGATGAGTCCGGCAGAGGCCGCACGCACGTTAGATGCAGCCAAGGCGCTTCACTCGGGGCGCGCACATTTGCGTCTGGTGGGCTCAGTTGATAATCCGGATGCGGACGGTCCAGGGGCGCGGCTGCAGGCAACTCGACGCGATCAGGAGCTGTCGATCCATCAAGTAGCCGCCGCTCTAAAGCTAAAGCCGGAGCAGGTCGCCGCGATCGAGTCGATGCAATTCCAAAAGCTGCCTGGCCTTGGTTATGCTTTGGGCTACGTGCGTGCTTATGGTGAGTTGTTGGGCCTTGTCGACTGCGATGGCCTTGTCAGCGAGTTTCGTGACGCTTGGGAGCCAGTGCAGCGCCGCCGGGAATCTGAAATTGCGACCAAGCCTTCAAAATTTGTCGCCCCAGCTGGTGCGGTTGTGGCACTTGCCCTGCTGGCTTGGTTGATCGTTTGGGCTAGCTTGCATGCAGTTAAGCCACAGCCAGTGGATGTGGTCGCGCCGCCAGATGAGAAGATCAAAGCTTGGGCAGAGGTCCAACAAAATGGGCCGGCGCAAGCAACTGCCGACGTGCAACCTTTATCGACCCTAAAGGCATTGCAAGACGTGCGGGTAACCCTGCGCGGCGAAGATGGTGCACTGGTGACTGATCGGATCTTGCGTAAAGATGAGAGCATTTCAACCGATGGCTTGGGCCGTTGGTTCGTATCCTCGCCCTTTGGCGGCGTTCTAGAAGCCAACGGCTACGGCCAGACTGCCTTGGTCGGCGAAGCTGGAAAAAAGGTCGTCAATTGGCGAGTGCCAGATTTTGAAGCGATTGCCATAGCTAAGTCAAAGGCCGAGGCTGATGCAGCGGCGGCCCTAGCTGCTGCAGAAGCTGCCAAGCTTGCTGCACAACAGGCAAAAGATCAGCCCGCAGCAACCCAAACCACAACACCGAACGGTGTAAACCTTGGAAGTACAGGGATTAGGCCGGTGGATCCGGCGAATACCAGTCCTGTAATGGCAACGTCTGCACCAGCCAAAGTCGTCGCCCCTGTCACTCAATAAAGTGGCGAACAGGCACGTGACTGGAACTTATCTCAAAGCCGCCCTATAATTCTCCACACGTTTTTTGTCTGGTTGACGGAAAGGCTTGTCTGATGGTTCAATTCCCAGCAGAAGGCTTAGTTTCGTTATTCTGAACAAGATCTGATAAACTGCGAGAAACAAGAGGTTACGACGTGGCGACTGGTCTGGAACATATCCGCCCTTGGCGCACCATCGTGCGGCGCAAGTCCCGTCAGATCATGGTGGGTACAGTGGCTGTTGGGGGCGATGCGCCGATCAGCGTTCAAACCATGACCAACACGCCAACTCCTGACGCCGGAGCAACCATCGACCAAATCCGTCGCTGCGAAGAGGTCGGGGTCGATATCATTCGAGTGTCTTGCCCAGACGTGGAATCAACTGCCGCCCTCAAAACCATTGTTCGCGCGGCGCAAGTGCCGATCGTAGCCGATATCCATTTCCATTATAAACGGGCGATCGAAGCTGCAGAGGCGGGTGCCGCCTGCCTACGCATCAATCCTGGTAATATTGGTTCAGCTGAGAGAGTGCGCGAAGTGGTCAGTGCCGCTCGCAACAATGGCTGCTCCATCCGCATCGGTGTGAACGCAGGCTCACTTGAGTCTGATTTGCTTGAGAAATATGGCGAGCCCTGCCCCGAAGCTATGGTGGAAAGCGCTCTCGACCATGCACGCATCTTGCAAGACCTAGACTTTCATGAGTTTAAAATTTCGGTCAAAGCATCCGACACCTTCTTGACCGTTGCGGCTTATCAAGCCCTATCCGAGGCAATTGATTGCCCGCTCCATCTAGGCGTCACAGAGGCTGGCGCAGCGCGCTCCGGCACGGTGAAGTCGTCCATTGGCATTGGCTCGCTTCTTTGGGCTGGCATTGGCGATACGATCCGCGTGTCCTTGTCGGCAGAGCCTGAAGAAGAGGTGCGCGTCGGTTATGATAT
>JBEAVQ010000163.1:0-3614 GCA_041160865.1 Pseudomonadota bacterium
CCGCCGGCCATCCAGATCGAGAATGCGATTCTGACCCGGGCGCGCCAGCTGCGTATCGCCCAACTTGAAACGCGGTAATTCGACTAAGCTCGACCTCAAGCTAGAAACTCCTGTCTCGGTTCTGCATCAGAGCGGGATTAACTGCCTGTGTCTGCTTGGCAGCACGCCCGCTTTTAGGGCAAAGGCATAGAGCTTGTTTGGCTGGTCGGCGTGGTGCTGTTCACCGTTTTCATTTGGTTTGAGGCAATAAGGGTCTTTCATGGCTGCACGATACAATCACCGCGAAGCCGAACCGCGCCAACGTGCGCGTTGGGACGCTGCCAAATTGTTCGAGGCCGGCCCGCCCGACCCATCGCGCGCCAAATGCTATGTCTTGGAAATGTTCCCCTATCCGTCTGGGCGTATCCACATTGGCCATGTGCGAAACTATGCGATGGGTGATGTGATTGCGCGGCGTAGGCGTGCGGCTGGCGATCAAGTGCTTCACCCCATGGGGTGGGACGCCTTCGGTTTGCCGGCTGAAAATGCTGCGCGCGAACGTGGTGCCCATCCCGGCGCTTGGACCCGCCAAAATATCGACGCTATGCGCGCCCAGTTACAGCAATTGGGCTTTGCCATAGATTGGTCGCGCGAGTTCGCGACGTGTGAGCCTTCTTATTACCGCCACCAGCAGAAAATGTTCCTCGATTTTCTCGAAGCTGGCCTCGTCTATCGCAAAAAGAGCAAAGTGAATTGGGATCCGGTTGAAAACACGGTTCTGGCTAATGAGCAGGTGGTTGACGGTCGCGGCTGGCGCTCGGGCGCGTTGGTTGAGCAGCGCTACTTGGAACAATGGATGTTCCAAATCACGCGTTATGGTGAGGAACTGATTACAGCGCTGGAAGGCTTGACCGGTTGGCCAGAAAAAGTCCGGATCATGCAGAACAATTGGATCGGCAGATCTGAAGGCTTGCGGTTCCGGTTCCAATTTGATCCGTCCACGCCTTCGCCCGTGGGTGAAGGCGTGGAAGTTTACACAACCCGACCCGACACTTTGTTTGGGGCTTCTTTTGCCGGAATTTCGGTTGATCATCCGATTGCACTCGCATTGGCCGAAACCAACTCGGATTTGGCAGAATTTTGTGAATCCTGCCGCCGCGCCGGGACGTCCGAAGAAGCCATAGAAACCCAAGAAAAGCGTGGGTTTGATACGGGGCTGAGAGTCGTCCACCCTTTTGACAAGAACCAGACCTTACCGGTTTGGGTCGCTAACTTTGTCTTGATGGATTATGGGACTGGCGCGATCTTCGCATGCCCCGCCCATGATCAGCGCGATTATGAGTTTGCAACTAAATATAATCTGCCAATCAAGCCTGTGATCCTGCCTGAAGGCGCAGATCCCGCAGCAGTGACTTTGAATGATGGCCCCTATTTGGGCCACGGCACGGTTTTCAATTCTGATTTCCTAAATGGAATGACCAGTGAAGATGCCAAGTCTGCGGCGATGGACCGGATGGAAGCATTGGGCGCTGGCCAGCGCACGGTAAACTTCCGTCTGCGCGATTGGGGTGTATCGCGGCAGCGTTATTGGGGCTGCCCGATCCCGATCATTCATTGCAAAACCTGTGGCCCCGTCGGCGTACCAGAAGACCAATTGCCTGTGACCTTGCCCGACGATGTGACGTTCGACAAACCGGGCAATCCTTTAGACCATCACCCAAGCTGGAAGCACGTTGATTGCCCAAAGTGCGGCGCACCTGCCCTGCGTGAGACGGACACACTGGATACTTTTGTCGATTCGTCTTGGTATTGGGCCCGCTTCTGTGGCCAGCCAGAGGACCGTCCAACCGACCTCGAAGCTGTCGCTCATTGGTTGCCAGTGGACCACTATATTGGCGGGGTTGAGCACGCCGTGCTTCACTTGCTCTATTCGCGCTTTTTTGCCCGCGCCATGAAAGCGGTTGGTCATCAGCCAACCTCAGAGCCCTTCAGCCGCCTATTCACCCAAGGTATGGTGACCCACGCGACCTTTAAGTCGCAAGAAGGCCTTTGGTTGTCTCCTGAAGAAGTCGAAATCACGGGCAACAGTGCGATAGAAATTGCGACTGGCAAGCCTGCAATAATCGGCCCCATTGAGAAGATGTCAAAGTCTAAGCGGAACACGGTCGATCCCGAAGACATTATTGACACTTATGGTGCCGATGTCGCCCGCCTATTTGTCTTGTCCGATTCTCCGCCAGAGCGGGATGTAGAATGGTCAGAATCCGGTGTTGAAGGATCGTGGCGCTTTGTCCAGAAAATCTGGGCCGCTTTTGATTCCTTGCCGGATGGTGCACCTGGCCCCTTGCAGGTCGCAACCGGTGTTGGTGGTGCTGCACTAGACCTGCGCCGAGCTGGCCATAAGGCCATTGCAGCCATTAGCTTGGCAGTCGATAGCTACCGCTTCAACAGCGCCATCGCCCAGTTCCATGAATTGGTTGGCCATATCCGTCGCGCCGAAAGCGATGAGAGTGCGGATATGTTGGCGGCCCGGGTTGAAGTCTTGGGCATTCTCGCCCGCGTGATCCAGCCCTTTACGCCCCATTTAGCTGAAGAAGCTTGGGCGCGCATGGGCGGCGAAGGCTTTGTTTCCACCGTGCCTTGGCCAGAAGCCGATCAAAGCTTGCTGGCAGAAGCTACCATCATGCTGCCGGTTCAAATCGATGGCAAGAAGCGTGGCGAGCTGCATGTGGCCAAAGGCACGTCCAAGGGAGAGTTGGAAGCTTTGGCTCTGGCTTTACCCGAGACGGCACATTTCCTTGCAGGTCGAACTGTGGCTAAACTCATTGTGGTTCCCGATCGGATCATCAACATCGTGACCCGTGAAGCATAGGATGGGTAAGGCCTTGGCAAAGATTAGTGGGACTGCTTGGATGGTGGGGTTGTCTCTCACACTAGCAGGTTGCGGTTTTCATCCGGTCTATAGCACGCAAGGTTCTGGCATCGGGCCGGTGACAATTGCCGCTATTGAGGGCCGCACCGGATATTATCTGCGTCAAGAGCTAGATCGTCGCGCAGTGTTGGAACAGGGGACCGGCAGTCCTAGGGCTCTGGTAGTAAAATTTGAGCGGACTTTCACGCCTGCTGCGCAAGGCACCGATGGTATTTCAACCCGAAACGAGATGACGGTCACGGCAACCTATACTTTGGCCGCTGCGCCGCCTCTGCCGGCCATTCGCGGCCGCGTTACGACCAATGTTGCCTATGAAAGCCTCGACCAAGCCTATGGCGATGTGGCGCTGCAAGCAGATGCTGAAGAGCGGGTTGCGGGCCAGATTGCTGAGCGGCTTTGGCTCGATCTTCAACGGCAAGTGCGGGCAGCACGATGAAGCTGACGGGTTCTGCGGCCACGAAAGCTGCGCAAAAGGACCTATCGCCACGTTTTGTGATCTTGTCCGGCCCTGATTCTGGCCAATTGCGGCGGCTGGCAGAAGGGATTGCAATCCGCCACCAGACCCAAAATCCCGAGCTAGAGTTTAAGCGCTTTTCCGAAGATGACTTGAAGGCCAATCCGGGTGGTGTGGAAGAGGCGATCAGCAGCCCATCTCTATTTGGCGGCGCGGCGATTGCCCATGTACGGGTGGGCGGAGAAAAGG
>JBEAVQ010000164.1:0-3600 GCA_041160865.1 Pseudomonadota bacterium
CCCTTGGGCCTCTATAACAGCGGCTCTTCGGGCATGGGCTTCTCCGGCACCGGGGCCGCCATCGGCAACCAACTCAATGTCAACACCACCGGTAGCTTCAACACCGTGGTCGTCAATTCTACCCAGATCAATAACGGCAACCAAACCGTCATCATCAACGGACAATCCACCACAACATCAGCGGGCAATACCACAACCGCTGCGGCTTCGGCTGTCCCTTCCACTAACAACGCCCAGCAGATGCTCAACGGGGGGCTCGATTTCTAATGACCCAGAACACTCTCTTCGCCCGCGCTAAATGGGCCAGCCTCGCCCTCGCCGGCACCCTCGCGCTGACCGGCTGTATCTCGCCCACCGCCACTCCATCTGGCAATTATGCCCGCCCCATCGGCAATGCGCCTGTAACCGCAAACCCAACCCCTTACTCCGCCGCTCTGGTCTGCTTGGGCAATTATGCTCGCGCCCAGAACATCCGTGGGCCCCGCGTCGCGGTTGGTCGCATCCTTGACTATACCGGCAAGTCAGACTTCGAAGGCGGACGCCAAGTCACCCAAGGCGCTTCCTTGATGGCCATCTCCGCCTTTGCCAAGTCTGGCGCGCGGCTGGTGGAGCGCTTCGACACCTCGGTGTCCGAGCTTGAACTCAAATATGCCAACAACCGTCTAATCGGGGAAGAAGGCCAAGACTTCCGTCGCATCCTCGCCGGCCAAGTCCCAGGCTCTGACTTCTATCTCATCGGCGGCATCACCGAGCTCAATTACAACATCCGCTCTGTCGGCACCGACACCTTCATCGGCGACCGGGACCCCACCAATGGCAAGGGCATCGTCAATGGCAAGCTCTATGTCATGAATGTCGGTCTCGACTTGCGCTTGATCGACACCAAGACCCTCGAAGTCGTCGATGTCATCTCTTACCAAAAGCAGATCATCGGGCGTGAAGTCGGTCTGGGCTATTTCCAATTCCTCGACAACATCACCCTCGACCTCGGTGTTGGTGGCCGTAGCCAAGAGCCCGTCCAACTCGCCGTCCGCTCCGTCGTTGAACGCGCCGTTGTGGAAATGATGTCCAACATCTATGGCGTCCCAGGCGCTAGCGCCTGCCAAGGTGCCTTCGGACCCAAAGGCGACCCCATGGGCCCCATCGGCAACACAGGTGCCTTCGTCCCACGCTCCGACGCCACCGCAGCCGGCGCCGCCGCACGCACCAACCCCAATAACTGGAACGATACACGCGATAAACGCGTCTCACGCTCACTCCGCGGTACTCGCAACTAAAACAGTCGTTCCATGACGCATTGACACCATGACAAAGAGCGGCCCATCAAGGCCGCTCTTTTGCTATACGCAAGGTGAAACGGATGGGGAAAAGCACCATGGCTGTGGAATGGTCACATTGTAAGTCGGTCACGACCTATGAAAAGGTTGATTTGGCCCTCTTCCAGAGCACGATCCAACCCGCACAAAAGCCCGCTATCCTGCGCGGCCTTGTCCGCGACTGGCCAATTGTTAAAGCTGGTTTGATATCCGATCAGGAAGTCTGCGCTTATGTCGCCCGTCATGCGACAGACGCTCCGGCCAATTGTTTTTTCGCGCCGCCTGAAATCAAAGGGCGCTTTGGCTATGGGCCTGACCTTCAAGAATTCAATTTCGACGTGCGCTCTGCCTCTGTAGAAACACTTTTGAGCATTCTCCTGCGACTGCGCGACGTTGAGAACCCGCCTAGCATGTATGCAGGTGCCCTGCCCTTTCCGCAATTTTTCCCTACTTTATCGAGCGAATGCCCGATGCCCTTGCTCGAGCCAAACATCGCTACAAAGGTTTCCCTGTGGATTGGCAATCAGACCCGCACAGCTGCCCACTGGGATCTGCCGCAAAACTTAGCCTGCGTGGTTGCTGGCAAGCGGCGCTTTACACTGTTCCCAATTGAACAGTTGAAGAACCTCTATATCGGCCCACTCGATCACACCTTAGCCGGCCAACCGATTTCGTTGGTGAACATTACCGATCCAGACCTCACGACCCACCCGCGTTTTATAGAGGCCATCGAAGCAGCCCAAATTGCAGACTTAGAGCCTGGGGACGTTTTGTATATGCCCAGCTTATGGATCCATCATGTGGAGTCGCTGACCCCAGTTGGCATGTTGGTGAATTTCTGGTGGCGCGATGGCCCTGAGCATTTAGTGACCCCAAGCCTGACGCTCCAACACGCCCTTCTAACCTTGCGCGACCTACCCAAGGCCGAAAAGCAAGCTTGGAAAGCCATCTTCGACCATTATATCTTCCAATCTGACGAAGACCCCATGGCCCATATCCCAGAAGTGGCGCGCGGGGTTTTTGGTCCAATCACGCCAGACAGCTTGGAAAGGATCAAGGCGCGCTTGCGCCAGTCGCTCGACTTGGATTGAAACGACTGCCTATTTCCCGCTTTAGGAGAATTCTTTAACTCAAACTCCCGTCATTGGCACGAAACCCGCAATCCTACTCCCAACACCGGCCAAGTGTGCCGGAAAGAGACAGATCTCAAGATCTTGGAGTAGAACATGGCACAGGCAAAACATCTTATCGCAACTGCAGCTGCTTTGGCGTTCATCCCAGCAATCGCCAGCGCGCAGCATGCGCCTTACGAAGTCCTAAATGGTCAAGTTCAAATGGGCGATGTCGTTGCTAAGCTGAACGTCGAGTTCCAGACCAGCCATGGCACTGCTTCCAACAATCTCGCTACTGGTAATACCATGTCCGCGAAAGCGGTTGAGCAGAGCATGAATGTATCCAACACGCAAACATTGCGCGGAACCGTCTCAGCCATCAATTCGGTAACCGGTCAAAACGCCCGTGGCGTGACCCAGAGCACGGCTGTTGCACACGGCAATGCGGCCCAGGTTGAAGGTTGCTGCGCCACCGTCGGGATCAATTCGACCCAAACCGCTCAAGCTGACACCAAGATCACAGCTAAATCGACGATCCATGTTGGCTCCGCTGACTTCATTGTTTCGGGTGCTCAAGGTACCGCTAATAGTTTTGGTAGCTTCACCAAGAATGGCTACACACAAGGCAAAGTCACCCAAACCAGCGCTGCAAAAGTAGATGCGTCCTCCAACGTGACTGCTTGCTGCAATAATGGTGCGATCTCGTCCAATGCCATCGGGGCTGCAAACTCAGCTCGTTGGGAAGGGGAATCGGCCACAATTTTTGCTGAAGTGGATCAAAACAACGCTGGTGATGTTACAACGACCTCGACCGTTGATGTCAAAAGCGCAACCAACGTCTCAAGCGGCGCAGCTGCAGCAGGCAACTTGGCCGAAATCCAAAACAAATGGGGCTATGCTCAAATGAGTGGCTCGCAAAACAATAGCGGCAATGTCTCGTCGAGCTCCATCGTCAATCTAGACAATTTCGAAGGCTTTGCCATGTCAGGTTCCAACTCAGTTGGTAACTCGGCTTTGCTGTCGAACTTGGGCTCAGATGTTTCGATGTTCATGGACCAAAACAACAGGGGCAACGTCTCGGCCACCACCAGCTTCTCCGGCGCATCGGCCAATGGCGGCGTGGGCCAAGCCACGTCTTCGGCAGTCGGCAATGCCATCACGGCTTATTCCTG
>JBEAVQ010000165.1:0-3984 GCA_041160865.1 Pseudomonadota bacterium
CCGGTCGCAAGTACGGTTTCTTCGGCCTCTAAGCGGACGGGCTGGCCATTCATCGCCAGAACCCCGCCGATGCGACCCGTTTCGGTTTGTAGAAGTGCGCGCGCCGCAACGCCTTCAACCAGGGTGATATGACCGCAAGCTCGTACCGCTTTGATCAGATTGGCCATGATCTCGCGGCCAGCCAAATCACCAGCTACCCGCGCAACGCGGGCGTGGCTATGCGCTGCCTCTAAAGATAAGGCAAGGGAGCCATCTTCGTGGCGGTCAAAGGCAACGCCAAGGTCCAATAAATCGCGCACGCGCGCTGGCCCGTCCATGGCGATCAGCATGGCGACAATCGGGTCAACCAAGCCAGCCCCTGCCGCGATTGTATCCTTCGCATGGCTTTGCGCGCTGTCCTCTGGGGCAAGTGCAGCCGCTAGCCCACCTTGCGCCCAGGCACTCGACGCTGCTTGTCCAAACGGCGCAGGCGACACCACCAAACAAGGACGCGGCTCAAGCTTTAGCGCCCAATGATCAGGACGCTACCGTCCTTCAGGCGTTGTGTGTCCACTTCAGATCAGTTCCAAAGAGTCGGGCACGTGGCGTGTGGGGTCAAACTTGCCAGCAGGGGCAGGGGGGATGGCCAACATAGCGTCAACAGCTTGCTTCGCACGCGCGGCAATGTCTGGATCGACTTCCACCTCATAGCGCATCTCTTTCAGGGCATCATAAATGGCTTCCAGCGTGATAACCTTCATGTGTGGGCACAGATTGCAGGGTTTAATGAACTCCACGTCTGGATTGGCTACGGCAACATTGTCGCTCATGGAGCATTCGGTGATCAAAACGACTTTCTGCGGCTTATAATCTTGCACATAGTCGCTCATCGCGCCGGTCGAGCCGGTGAAGTCAGAGGCTGCAACGACTTCAGGCGGACACTCCGGGTGTGCCAGAATGATCGCACCAGGGTGGGACGCGCGGATTTCGGCGATATCATCTGCGGTAAAGCGTTCATGCACTTCGCACTTGCCCTTCCACGAGATGATTTTGATCCCGGTTTGGGCGGCAACATTTTTAGCCAAATACTCATCCGGCAACATAATGACTTGATCCACGCCCCATTCTTTCGCGATGGTCTCCACCACTTGGATCGCATTGGATGAGGTGCAGCAAATGTCGCTCTCAGCTTTTACTTCGGCCGTCGTGTTGACATAGGTGACCACGGGCAGGCCCGGATAGCGGGCCTTAATCAGCCGCACATCGGCACCAGTGATCGAAGCTGCTAGCGAGCAGCCTGCCTTCAAGGAAGGGATCAAAACCGTTTTGTCAGGCGACAAGATTTTTGAGGTTTCGGCCATGAAATGAACGCCACCTTGCACGATCACTTTGGCAGATACCTTTGCGGCCTCGCGGGCTAAGCCCAAACTGTCGCCGCGAAAATCGCCAACGCAATTGAAGATTTCAGCGGTCATATAATTGTGCGCAAGGATGACGGCGTCGCGCTCTTTCTTCAAGCGGTTGATGGCCGCGATCAATGGCGCATAGGCTGGCCATTCAAGGGGCGAGATCACGTGGCGCACGACTTCATAGAGGTGGTCAGTCTCTGCCTTCACAGCGGCGTCATAGACAAGGCCCCGCGCAGCGGCTGGCGATAGACGGCGCGAACCAGCACCAGTACTGACCTCGCTTGAGGGTTTTGAACCTAAATCCAGAACGGCCATCTTCATTCTCCTGACAACTAATACTCAAACTGAGCATTAGTCCCTTGCGCCAAGGCGTCAGCCGTTATTGGCGCGGGGGCTTATACTTAGTGTGAGCAAAAGGGTCTGTCAAATGAAAACCATTTTCCGCACCCGGACCAATCGCAGTTGTGGACCTTAGCGTTTGGCTAGCGGTAGGCTGAGGCCAGAAGCACCGGCCTGCCGGCTTGTGCTGCTACGGGTAAATAACATGGCGGGCCGACCACCGGTTTCAGCATGCATAGCACCCGTGGATTCAACGAGGCCAGAGCGTTCCAACGTTCGGCGGAAGTTTTGTTTATGCAGTTTCACGCCGCTCAAGGCCTCGACGAGGTCTTGTAACTCGCTCAAGGTGAAGCGAACGGGGGCTAGATCGAAGATAATGGGCCGATAACGAATTTTGGCGCGCAGGCGACCCATGGCCGTTGCAAGGATGCGGCGGTGATCGGAGACCAAGGGCTCACCCACATAGGCACGTTCAAGCGCAGGTGCGACGCTCCCATGGCTGTTGGCGCGGTCGCGTTGAGCCTCTTGGACTAAGCCTGCCTCATAAAGAAGTTCGAACCGGTCCAATACTTGGGATTCCTGCCAAGATTGCCCATGCAGGCCAAAGGCCATGGCGACCCGGCTTTGCCGCTCCGTTGTGGTCGCCCAAGCGTTGAGGTCTGGCATTAAAAGATCTAGAGCGCGCATGCCTGCCGTGCTGCGGCGATCTTCCCACGGAAAGAAGCGGTACCAGTCAGCCCACACACCGGCGCGGCGTTGCCCTTCAACAATACTGCTTGCCAAGGCGATATAGCCGACCGACACGACGCGATCAGCGTCTGAAGATTGGCCCATGTCGGCCACGGGGGCTTCCCGGCCTTTGTCACCAAAGGTGTAGAGCTGTTCGACATAACCGAGTGCAAAGCCGGTTTGGGAGGTCACAAAGTCGCGAACGGCTAGTTCAAACGTGCGGTGACCAATTGGGTCAAAGCTACCAAATGGCAGGCCAATTGCACCGGGGCTGCCGCTCAACAGAAGTTCAGGGCCTTTGCCACTAGCTGCCACTACGACGGCGGATAGGCCGATGATAACGCGTGGCGTGGCATTCATGCTAGGGCTCCCACCTGGCTGGTAGATCAAAAGCTACACCTTCCCAACAATCTTCGCCACGGCCAATCGCGTCAATCGCATCCACCATGGCACCGCCTCGACCCAAAAGATCATCCGCGTAACGGGTCAAAAGACGATTGGGCGTCGCAGTGGGCGAGACTTCGCGCATGAATTGGGCAATTCGAAGCGGTGGGACGTCGGGGTTCAAAACACAGGCCGCCATAAAAGCGGAGGCGGTCGAGCGTGAGACTCCGGCCCAGCAATGCACAACCAGCGGTGCTGACTGATCCCACGCCTGCACATGATCCAAAATAGCTGTGACATGGGCTTTGGCGGGTGTGATGAGGCCTGCCTGCACCGAGGAAACATCATTGAGTCCAAGTCTTAGATGCGTGTCGGGCGACAAGCCAGCGGGTGTCTCAATCATGCTATTGGGGTCCAGCAATGTGATCATTCCCCATGGCTGCAAGCGCGTTACTGTGGATGGGACTAAAGCCAAAGAGCAGACCGAAATATAGGGCATCAAACCACTTTCTTTTTACCGCTGAGGCGAGCTTTTGGCATCAATCAGATCGATCAAGGCCTGATGACGGGCAACATAGGCGGTTTGCGCCTGACGTGCAGGCCAGGGATCAATGGCAATAACAAGGCCGGCGGGCGGTGCACCAAAGAATACCACCGATTCCTCTTGGCCAAAACCCGCAACTTGGGTCGCTTCAAAGTAAGCGCATGCAAGATCAGCGCGCTTGATCAGCTTCTTTAAAGTCACAGGTATTTTCGGCGGCAAGCCAAACCGAATATGGACTGCGCGCTCCAACCTGTCTTCAAATGCACGATAATCAACGCCTAGCGCGTTCTTAAACGGGCTAATCATATCGCCCACGACATATTCAGGGGCATCATGTAACAGCGCCATCAAGCGCTCTTTTGGTGTCAGGTTGGGCTCAATATAGGCCGCAATTTCTTCGACAATCAGGCTGTGTTGGGCGACCGAGAAGGCATGGTCGCCCGTTGTTTGGCCATTCCAGCGCGCAACCCGCGCGAGACCATGGGCGATATCTTCAATCTCAATATCCAAAGGAGACGGGTCTAGCAGGTCTAGACGCCGGCCAGACAGCATGCGCTGCCACGCGCGGGGTGGGGCGGATTTCGCGGTTTTACGCGGCGG
>JBEAVQ010000166.1:0-3927 GCA_041160865.1 Pseudomonadota bacterium
TTCCTTAACGTCACCCTGATTGGATGCAGCGCCACCGGGCGCGGGTGGTTCGTCTTGATCAACATTGGAATCGGGATTGCCATTATTGGACAGCAGCACAGCGATCCAGCGCGTGGATGGGAATTGTGCGAGCACAATCATCAACATCACAGTCATTGGCACGGCCAGGAAGGCACCAGGGCCGCCCCAAAGCTTGCCCCAGAACACCAAAGACAGAAACACAACCAACACAGAGATATTTAGGCTATCGCCCGTCATACGTGGCTGAATGATGTTGCCGACGACAAAGCCAATCCCTTGTGTACCGGCTAAAATCACTAAGGCCGGAACAGGACTTGTGAATTGCACCAGTGCGAATATGCCCAGAACAGGCCATTCTCAAGGCCAACGACGGCAAACAAAGCCCAACTTGCAACCGCAATCATCAAGCCCGTAATCGTCTGCACCCACAGATATTGTTCCATCGAGCGGGCAATAGCTTTGCCGATTTTAGTAGCGCGACCGCGCTCCTTCTCGTCCTTAAATATCTCTTCCAGCTTGGCTGGCATGCTGGCTTGGGCCGCGAACAAGCAAGCGACATAAATGATGACGAACAGCGCTTGGCCACCAAAACTTTGTAACGCATCAGCCACGCCGCGCAGCACCGCACCGGGATTGAGGTTAGCGAACAATTGCCCCACCGTGGGCGGCGTACCTGACATGTTTGCCAGCTGATAGCCTTGGCGGATCAATTCATCCAAGCGGATTTCATAGGCTCCAAGTGAGCGCGAAAAGACCGCCGCATATTCAATGACAAAGCCGACAATCGCCGCAAGGCTGATGAAGACAATCAGAATAGCAACAGGGACCGCCGCAGCGCGCGGCAGGAACTTAACGCGCTTACTTAGCGATTGCGCGAATGCGTCAATCGTGAGCCACAGGAAGATTGCCAATGCCAAAGGCGTCAGCAAATCGGCAAACCAATAAAGGCCCGCGATGATCGCCGCGGCTGCTACCAGCATCCGCGACGCACTCGATTGAGAGTCAGATTTCATCATGGGTGCAAAAAGAACTGCATCGCACCCTAGGTCAACCCTATTTGGTAGGAGACTCTTTCGCCTCGGCACCCACTTGCGTGTAATGCACCTTGGCCTGTTGAACCACATAGGCGCGGATGTCCTCCATCTCCTTTTGGTTCAACCAAGAGCTAAAGGATACCATGCCACGGCTGGCATTGGCCCCATCCCACACGATCGACTTCCACGTCGCCGCATCTTGGATCGCTGGCGAATAGCGCAAGTCAGGCAACAGGCCGCCAGTGGCGCTATGGCCGTGGCAGACTTGGCAATGGCGCATATAGATGTCGAAGCCCGCCTTTGGATCAGCCGCCACGGTGGTAGCAGAGAGATCAAGGGCGATTTTTTCAGGCATCTCATATTTGGCCGCTGTGGCTGTGCCGCCTAGTTTGAACACCATCAAGCGACCTTTGAGGCTGATTGGCCGATCCGGGGCGGCTAAGGGAGCAGCAATAATCGCCCCACCATAGCCGACCATAACTGCTACATATTGCTCCCCATCAATCCGATAGGTCACAGGCGGGGCAATGATGCCATTCTGGGTCTCATAGGACCAAACCTGCTTGCCGTTTGCCGCATCAAACGCTTCCAAGAAGCCTTCCGAGGTACCTTGGAACACAAGGCCGCCTGCCGTGGCGAGGATACCTGAGTTCCAAGGGAATTTGCGCGGTGCCATCCAGCGGGGCTTGCCCGCCACGGGGTCCCAAGCCACCAACATGCCGGTCAGCATAGCGCGCAGTCCTTTGCGCTGACCTTCATCATCGGGCAAAGCCGCCAAACTCATATTGACGCCTGTGTTCCACGCACCCGCGACTTGTTTGTACGGACCCACTTCATCGCCAGAGGCGGCCGGGACCAGCATGGCTGGCACATAGACTAGACTTTCCTTCGGGCTCATCGCCATCGGATGCCAATTGTGCACACCAAATGGAGCTGGGAATACCAAGGCAGGCGCCTTGGCATAACGGGCCGACGGGTTCTCATTCGGACGACCGGTCTTCAGATCAACCGAATGCGCCCAAGGGATCGGCATGCCAGCTGGCACATCGGCTTCTTTGGGCATCGGGAACAAGGAATTGGCCGAGAGAAGCTCACCCGTGGCGCGATCGATCACATAGAAGAAGCCATTTTTGGGGATCTGCATGATGACTTTGCGCGGCTTGCCGCCAATTGGCAGTTCCGCCAGCATCAAATGCTGGGTCGCGGTGAAATCCCAAGAATCCCCCGGCGTGGTTTGATAATGCCAAACATACTCGCCCGTGTCGGGCTTCACCGCCACGATGGAGGAGACAAACAGATTGTCGCCCTTCCCACCCGAGCGGACTTTGTGGTTCCAAGGCGATCCATTGCCGACGCCGAAATAGAGAAGGTCTAGATCAGGGTCATAGGCCATGGCATCCCAAACGGTGCCACCACCGCCAGATTCCTTCCAAGCGCCATCACTCCACGTGGCATCGGCCTTTGCCTTCAAGATCTTGTCGGACACCGCGCCATCGGCTTCGCCCTTTGGATTGGGGGTGGTGTAGAAGCGCCAAGCCATCTCGCCCGTCTCAACATCATAGGCGCTGAGATAGCCGCGCACGCCATATTCTGCGCCACCATTGCCGATCAGGACTTTGCCCTTCACGACGCGCGGGGCACCGGTGATCGTATAGGACTTGCCTTGATCGACCGTGACCTTTGACCAGATCTCCTTGCCATTGCGGGCATCGAGCGCAATCAAACGGCCATCGAGCGAGCCGACAAATACCTTGCCGCCCCAAACCGCCACACCGCGATTGACCACGTCACAACAAGCCTTGTGCGCCGTTTCGCCCGGAACTTTTGGATCATAGGCCCACAAAAGATTGCCCGTCTTGCCGTCAAAGGCAGAGACTTTCGACCACGAAGTGGTTGTGTAGATCACACCATCGACGACGATTGGCGTGGCTTCATGACCGCGATCGGTATCGAATTCATGGCTCCACGCAAGGCCGAGCTTAGAGACATTGGTTAGGTTGATTTGATCGAGTGGGCTAAAGCGCTGCTCGTCATAAGTGCGGCCATAGCTCATCCAATTGTCACCATCGGCCCCGGCGGCGGTTAGGCGCGCGGCATCCACTTTGGCAGCTGGACTATTGGACGTATCGGGTGCGCAGCCACTGGCCAGCAATCCCACGAGCAACGCACTGGTTGCGACGAGCCTTTTTATCATCATTTCCTCCCTGACCGGTGGCACGCCTATGGCGGGTCCATCTCTGTGTCATGGACAGAACAGTATCGGCTTTGCTGATTTGGGCAATAGGCTGGCGTGCGCGTGCACCCCTAAATGGCAGGGTCAGATGCAACTTGAATCAAGCGCCCATCCTTGTCAGCCACGGCACGATAGAAGCACGATTGAAAGCCAACATGGCAGCACCCACCGTCGCCATCGACCTTGACCTTCATCACGACGGCATCTTGATCACAATCGATGCGCAATTCCAGCACGTGTTGAAGCTGACCCGACGTCTCGCCCTTCTTCCACAAGCTTTGACGTGAGCGCGACCAATAATGCGCGATCCCGGTCTCTAACGTCAGGGTCAAGGCCTCGGCATTCATCCAAGCCAGCATCAAGACTGCGCCCGTTTCAGCTTCTTGCGCGACTGCCGGGATCAGGCCATCGGCATCAAAGCGCGGCATTAAAGCAAGACCGCGCTCTAGCTCTTGGGTCGATCCAGCTTGTGGGAAAGGTGCAGCAGCGGCCAAAACGCTAGGCTATCCGTGCGTCCGGTGTTGGAGAGGTCTCGTTCTTGCACATCTATGATCAGACCCGCAATGGGGCTCTTGCCCTTCATGCCCAAGCCCGTAGCTGGGCCATCGGAAGTCCCTGGCGCTCTGCCCTATTTGAATT